>PNKF01000064.1 GCA_013822285.1 Gemmatimonas sp. | reverse complement strand
ATGCCGAAGGCCGCCGAGCGACCGGTGTTCTCGTACAAGCTGTCGATCCTGCACTTCTGGTCGCTGGTCTTCCTGTACATCTGGGCCGGCCCGCACCACCTGCACTACACGGCGCTGCCCGATTGGGCGAGCACGCTGGGCATGCTGTTCTCGGTGATGCTGTGGATGCCGAGCTGGGGCGGCATGGTGAACGGCCTGCTCACGCTGCGCGGCGCCTGGCACAAGGTCACGGAAGAACCGGTGCTCAAGTTCTTCGTCGTCGCGATCACGGCGTACGGCATGAGCACCTTCGAAGGCCCGATGCTCTCCGTGAAGAGCGTCAACGCGCTGGCGCACTACACGGACTGGATCATCGCGCACGTGCACACCGGTGCGCTGGGCTGGAACGGCCTGCTCACCTTCGGCATGATCTACTGGCTGGCGCCCCGCCTGTTCCAGGCGCCGCTGCACTCGAAGAAGCTGGCCGAAGTGCACTTCTGGATCGCGACCTTCGGCATCCTGCTGTATGTGGCCAGCATCTATTCGGCCGGCATCACGCAGGGCCTGATGTGGCGCGCCTTCGACGAGACGGGTCGCTTGGCGTACCCCGACTTCGTCGAGACGGTGATGCAGCTCATGCCGATGTACTGGGTGCGTGTGGCCGGCGGCTCGCTGTACATCATCGGCACCGTGATCTTCCTGTACAACATCTTCATGACCTGGAAGGCGCGGCCGGCCACGTATGACGTGCCGCAGGTGTCGGCGCCGGCGCTGGCGAAGGCGCATGTCGAGCACGGTGTGCCCGAGACGGGTGGCGTGTTCGCGCGCTTCACGAACCTGAACTGGCACCGTCGCTGGGAAGGCTTGCCGATGCTCTTCACGGTGATGACCGTGCTGGCCGTCATCGTGGCGTCGTTGGCCGAGATCATCCCGACCTTCTTGATCAAGAGCAACGTGCCGACGATCGCCAGCGTGAAGCCGTACACGCCGCTGGAGCTCGCGGGGCGCGACCTCTACATCCGCGAAGGCTGCTTCAATTGCCACTCGCAGATGGTGCGGCCGTTGCGCTACGAGACGGAGCGCTTCGGCGAGTACTCGAAGCCCGGCGAGTTCGTGTACGACCATCCGTTCCTGTGGGGTTCGCGCCGCATCGGCCCGGATCTCGCGCGTGTGGGCGGCAAGTATCCGGATCTCTGGCACATCCGCCACTTCGCGGAGCCCAGGAGCATCGTGCAGAACTCGATCATGCCGGTGTACAAGCACCTGCAGGAGCGTCCGCTGGACTTCGCCTTCATCCAGAAGCGCGTGGACGCGATGGTGATGCTGGGCGTGCCCTACGGCGAGGCGGTGCAGCGGGCACCGGAGATGGCGCGTGAGCAGGCGGCGCAGATGGCCGCGGCCATCGAGTCGCAAGGCGGTCCGGCAGGGCTCGCGGACAAGGAAGTGATCGCGTTGGTCGCGTACCTGCAGCGCCTCGGGCGTGACATCAAGACGCCGACGGTCTCGGCGAACACGGTGCCGACGGCACCCGAGGTGACGCCATGAAGCTCGTGGATGTGATGAGTGCCTCCGGCCTCTCGGGCTACGCCATCGTCGCGCTGCTGCTGTTCTTCGCGGCCTTCCTGATGGTACTGGCGATGATCCTTGCCCCCGGCTCCGGCGCGCGCATGGCGCGCGCCGCGCAGCTGCCACTCGACGACGACCTGCAGTCCCCGCAGGGGACGGGGAGCAACAATGGCTGACCAAGGCGAAGACAAGCTCCTGGGCCACTCCTATGATGGCATCCAGGAGTACGACAACCCGATGCCGCGCTGGTGGGTGTGGGTGTTCTGGGCGACGATCATCTTCGTGCCCTTCTACTACTTCTTGCCGGCGCCGTTCGGCGAGGGCGAGGGTGTGATCGCGCAGTACGACGCCGATGTCGCGCAGCATCAGTCCTCGCAGCCGGCGCAGGTCGCTGCGACGGTGACCGACGACGAACTGCATGAACTCTCGGAAGACGCGGCGGCCTTGGCCGACGGCAAGGCCGTCTACGCGACGAATTGCGCCGCCTGCCATCGTGCCGACGGTGGCGGCTTGATCGGGCCCAACCTCACCGACGACATGTGGATCCATGGTGGCGCGCCGACGCAGGTGCACCACACGATCGCGGTCGGCGTGCTCGAGAAGGGCATGCCGCCCTGGGAGCGCATCCTCAAGCCGGAGCAGTTGAACCACGTCGCGGCGTACGTGCTCTCGCTGCGCGGCACGAACCCGCCGAATCCGAAGGCGCCAGAAGGCACGGCCGCAACGCCGTCGAGCGGCTCGTGACGGCACCCGCCGCCAAGGGCCGCGTCCTCGCGACGTTGAACGAGGACGGCTCGCGCCGCTGGATTCGCCCCAAGCCCTCGCCGGGCTCGTGGATGATCCGGCGGCGCGTGGTGGCGTATGCCTTGATGGCCTTCTACCTCGCGTTCCCGCACCTGCGCTGGAACGACAAGCCGTGGATGCTGCTCGACCTGCCGCGGCGAGAGTTCACGTTCTTCGGCAGCACCTTCCTGCCCACCGACACGCTGTTGCTGATGCTGCTGTTCGTCAGCGTGTTGGTGTTCATCTTCTTGCTCACGGCGCTGTTCGGCCGAGTGTGGTGCGGCTGGGCCTGTCCGCAGACGGTCTGGATGGAGTTCTTGTTCCGGCCGATCGAGCGACTGGTCGAAGGCGGCTACACGCAGTCGCGCGCGTTGGACAAGGACAAACAGCATTTCGTGCCGCGGCGCCTGCTCAAGTACGCGATCTACGCGGTGCTCGCCGTCGTGCTCGGCAACACCTTCCTCGCGTACTTCGTCGGCACCGACTCGCTGTTCCGCTGGATGACGCAGTCTCCGTTCGAGCATCCGACGCCGTTCTTGGTGATGGCGGTGGTGTCGCTGGGCGTGTTCCTCGATTTCACCTGGTTCCGCGAGCAGACCTGCATCGTGGCCTGTCCCTACGGCCGCTGGCAGTCGGCGCTCCTGGACAAGCAGTCGGTGATCGTCGCCTACGACGTCAACCGCGGCGAGCCGCGCGGGCATGGCACGGGCGCACGCCCTGGCCTCGGCGATTGCGTGGCCTGCAACGCCTGCGTGAACACCTGTCCCACCGGCATCGACATCCGCGATGGCCTGCAGATGGAGTGCATCCATTGCACGCAGTGCATCGATGCCTGCGATTCCATCATGGCGAAGGTGGGGAAGCCGAGCGGCCTGATTCGCTACAGCTCGCAGGATGCGATGGCGGGCAAGCCGCCGAAGTTCCTCCGTGCGCGCACGGTCTTGTATCCGCTGGTCTTCACCCTCTTCTTCGGGGCATTCTTGGTGGCGCTGGCGACGCGCTCGACGGCGGACGTGACCTTGCTGGGGCCGATCGGCGCGCCCTTTGCGCGTGAGGCCGATGGGTCGATCGTGAATCAGGTGCGCATCAAGGTGGCGAACCGCAGCGGCCGCGAGCAGTCGTATGCGATTGCGTATCTCGACGAGCCGGGCGCGAACTTCATCGCGCCGGAGAATCCGCTGCGCGTCGCCGCGGGCGAGACGGTGACGACGTCGGTGTTCATCGTGCAGCCGGCGGAGCGCTTCGTGGCGGGTGAGCGTCGCATCCGTCTGCGGGTCGATGATGGCGACAAGTTCCAACGTGAGTTCACGTGGCGCTTGCCGGGTCCGCTCCCAAGCGCGGACGCTGTGCCGGCTCCGGAGGCCCCATGAAGCGTGGTTGGCAGTGGCCGGTGTTGATCGGGCTGGCGTTGGCGTTCACGGTCGGCGTGAACGTGGTGATGCTCTTTGCCTCTGGCGCGGATCCGAACGGCACAGTCGTCGAGCCCGACTACTATCGCAAGGCGGTGGAGTGGGACCGCACGATGGCGCGGCGCGCGGCAAGCGCGGCGCTGGGCTGGACGGCGACGGCCACGCTCGGCGCGGTTGCGAACGTCGCAACCGACGACTCGGCCGTTCCGCCGTCGAGCCCTCCAACGCCCGCGTCGACTCGCCAGCTGCGCGTGGAGCTTCGTGATGCTGCAGGCATCGCGATCGGTGACGCCGAGGTGAGCGCGACGTTGATCCACAATCGCGAAGCGTCGACCCCCGTGACGATTGCGCTCGCAGCGGATGCCGGTGGCTATGCCGGCACGGGGCAGCTGCTGCACGCCGGCCAGTGGGAAGTGCGCATCGTCGCGCGACGTGGCAGCGATCGCTACGAAACCTCTTTGCGGGTCGAGGCGCCGTAAGCGTGATCGCGCTCGCCAGTTCGGTCTTCGTCGCCGGATTGCTCGGCAGCGCGCACTGCGCGGGGATGTGCGGCAGCTTCGCCTGCCTTGCCTCCGGCGGCGATAGCTCGCGCGGGCCGGCCGTGCTGCGTTCGACGGCGGCGTACAATGTCGGAAGGCTGCTGAGCTACGCCACGCTCGGCGCCCTAGCAGGTGCTGCCGGCGCGGGCTTGAATGCCGCTGGTGAGATCGCGGGACTCGCACGGCCTGCGGCGATCGTCGCGGGCGTGCTGCTGATTCTGTGGGGGCTCGCGTCGCTTGCTGCCGCGCTGGGGGTGCGCATCCCGTCGCTCGATGTGCCGCCGGCGCTCGCGTCGCGCGTCGCGCGAGCGGTGCGCGTGGTGCAGGATCGGCCTCCCACCGTGCGTGCGCTGGCGATCGGTGCCTTGTCGGCGGCGCTGCCCTGCGGCTGGCTGTACGCCTTTGTAGCGACATCTGCCGCCGCGGGGTCTGCCCTTGGCGGCGCCACCGTGATGGCGGCGTTCTGGTTGGGCACGGTGCCACTGCTCGCCGCCGTCGGACTGGGCGCGCAGCGACTGCTCGGCCGCTTTCGCAGTCGATTGCCCGTGGTGACGTCCAGCGTGTTGGTGATCCTCGGTGTGCTCACCGTCGCGGGACGACTGTCGCCCACCATGCCGCATGCACACGCGCAGGCGCCCGCGGACGCGGTGGCGCCGATGGCCACTTCATCCGCGGATGCCGATGGGCAGCACGCTCACCACTGAACTGCCGCTCGGCGCGGCCGCCGACGCGCGTTGCGCGCACTGTGGCCTCGAGGCCACGGCGGGCGACGCACGCAGGGTCGATGGCGCGACCTATTGCTGCGCTGGCTGCGAGACGGCGGCGAGTATCATCAAGCAGAGCGGCTTGGGTGGCTTCTACGCCTTGCCGGAGCGGCGGGCGAGCCGCGTGGCGCCGAGTGGCCGGAGCTACGCCGAGTTCGACCACGAGGCGTTCCATGCGGCGCACGTGAGGGCGCTGCCGGACGGTCTCTGCGAAGTGCAGTTCTACCTCGAAGGCGTGCATTGCGCGTCCTGCGTGTGGTTGGTCGAGCGCGTGCCGATGATTGTGCCGGGCGCGGTGCGGGCGGAGTTGGACGTGACGCGTGCCGTGGCGCGCCTGGCCTGGGATCCGCAGGCAGTGTCGCTGAGTGCGTTGGCGCGGGCGCTGGATCAGCTGGGGTATCGGCCGCATGCCTTCCGTGGGCATCGCGCGGACGAGGCCCGCAAGGCCGAAGAGCGCGCGATGCTGACGCGCATCGGTGTGGCGGGCGCCATCGCGGGCAACGTGATGACGATCGCGCTGGCGCTGTACTCGGGAATATTCAGCGGCATGGAGCGCGAGTTCGAGCGCTACTTCCGCTGGCTCAGTTGGATATTGGTGACGCCGGCGCTGGTCTGGCCGGGCCGCACGTTCTTCACGAGTGCGTTCCAAGCGCTGAAGAACAAGCGGCTGCACATGGATGTGCCGATCGCCTTGGCCTTGGCGCTGGGCTACGTACAGGGCGCCATCAATACGCTGCGCGACGGCGGGCCGATCTACTTCGATGCCGTCGGCACGTTGATCTTCTTGCTGCTCGTGGGCCGCTACCTGCAGCATCGTGCGCAGCGCAGTGCCGCCGACTCGGCCGCTCTGCTCGGCGCCCTCTCGCCGGCGACGGCGCGTGTGGTCGATGGCGATGCCGTGAAGGAAGTGCCCAGCGAGGCCGTGCTGCCTGGCATGACGCTCGATGTGCGGCCCGGTGACACGCTCGCCGCTGATGGCACGGTGACGCGCGGGACGTCCTCGCTCGATCTGGCCCTGCTCACGGGCGAATCGCGGCCGGTGCGCGTGGGCGAGGGCGAGAAGGTCTTTGCGGGCACCGTGAACCTCTCGGCGCCGCTGCGCGTGTACGTGGAGGAAGCAGGCATCACGAGTCGACTGGGTCGTCTGCTGCGTGATGTCGAAGAAGGCTCGCGCGAGCGGCCGCCGGTGGTCCTCTTGGCCGATCGCATCGCGGGCTACTTCATCGCGGTCGTCCTCGTGCTGGCCGCGATCACCGCGACGCTGTGGTGGAACCGCGACGTGTACTTCGCCATCGACAACGCGATCGCGCTGCTCGTGGTGACCTGTCCCTGCGCGTTGGCGATCGCGACGCCACTGGCATTCACGGTGGCCGTGGGCCGCGCGGCGGGCCGCGGCATCCTGGTGAAGGGCGCGCATTCGCTGGAGACGCTGACGGGGCGAGGCACGATCTTCCTCGATAAGACCGGCACGCTGACCGAAGGGCGCATGCAGCTCGAGGCGTACGATGGGCCGACAGAGCTGCGCGGCGCGATCCTGGGGCTCGAGCAGCATTCACGGCATCCAGTGGCGGCGGCGTTCGCGCAGGCCTGGGCAGAGGTCGCGCCGCGAGAGGTGGCGGAGTACGACGAGACACTTGGAGGCGGTCTGCGCGGACGCGTGGACGGCCGCGAATTGACGATCGGACGGCCCGAGTGGGTGCTGGCGCGCAGTGAGCGCGTCGCGGAGCGGCTGCAGGCCGCGCCGCCGCTCGACGCGCGGCTCACGCCGGTGCTGATCGCCGTGGATGGTGAAGTCGTCGCACGCGCCGGCTTCGGCGATCCGCTGCGGAGCACGGCGAAGGCCATGGTCGGCGAGCTCCAGGCACATGGCTGGGAAGTGCGTCTGCTCAGCGGAGACGCGCCGCAGGTAGTGCAGGCGGTGGCCGCCGCGCTGGGGATTCCCGCCGAGCAGGCGGAAGGCGGCGCGAGTCCCGAACGGAAGCGCGAGGCGATCACGGCCGCGCGTGCGCACGGCACGGTGGTGATGGTCGGTGACGGCGTGAACGACGCCGCGGCGATCGCCGCGGCCACGGTGGGCATCGCGGTGCGCGGAGGTGCGGAGGCCTCGATGGCGGCGGCCGATGTGTATCTCGCGAGGCGCGGCGTGGCCTCGCTGGGCGAACTGTTTGCCGGTGCGCGGCGCACGACCAGCGTCATCCAACGCAACATGGCCGTTGCGCTGGGCTATAATGCGATCAGCGTGGCGATGGCGATGATGGGCATTCTGGACCCACTCTTTGCAGCGGTGCTGATGCCGCTGGGTTCGGTCACGGTGATCCTCGCCACTTGGCGTGCCACGACGTTCCCCAAGGGGGCTGCATGAGCGTGCTGTTCTTGCTGGTGCCGTTGGCGATCCTGCTCGTGGCGATCTTCGTCGGCGCCTATGTGTGGAGTACGCGCACGGGGCAGTTCGACGACCTGACCACACCGGCGATGCGCGCGGTGCACGACGACGGGACGGTCAGCCCTCCGCCGCGGCCGCCCGAAGCGCGTTGACGATCACGGCGACGTCGATCGCCTCCTGCACCAGCGCGCCGGCAGTTGGCGGAAGGTAGCCCAACGCAGCCAAGACCATTCCGGCGGCAGACAGCGCGAGCCCGACCCCGATGCTCTGCTTGGCGATGCGCACGGTTCGCTGGCCGATGGCCACGGCCTCTTCGACGCGCATGACATCATCGGCGAGCAACACGACGCCGGCCGCTTCCGCGGAAATGCCGCCGCCGTGCGCGGCGAGGGCCACACCCACCGTGGCCGCGGCGAGCGCCGGCGCATCGTTGGTGCCGTCGCCGACCATGAGGACGCGGCGGCCCTCGCGCTCGAGCGCACGCACGGCCTCGACCTTGTCTTGCGGCAGCTGGTCGCCGCGAGCTTCCGTGATGCCGACCTCGCGGGCAATCTTCGCCACGTTGTCCGCGTGATCGCCGGAGAGCAGCACGACGCGCGAGAGCCCGCGCGCAGCGAGCCGCGGCCCGAGTTGCTCGAGGCCCGTGCGCAGCCGGTCGGCGTACTGGATGACGCCGAGTGCGTCGTCACCCACGGCGATGAAGGCACGGAGGCCGCCGTCTTGGCCGCCGTGGAAGTCGGCGATCCGGGGGGCGAGCGCGGGATGTCGCTCACTGACGATGCTGCGCTCACCGACCGTGACGCGGCGGCCATCCACCATGCCACTCACGCCGCGCCCTGCGTACTCGGTGATCTCGCTGGCGCGTGGAATCTCGAGCCCTCGGTCCCGCGCCTCGGCGACGGTGGAGCGGGCGAGCAGGTGACCGCTGCCGACTTCGATGGCGGCCCCCACGCGCAGCAGCTCGTTGGCCTCCGGGCCATGCAGCGATGCTACGCTGGACACGGCTGGGCGACCGATGGTCAGTGTGCCGGTCTTGTCGAAGACGACCGTATCGACACGCGACAGCAGCTCGAGAGCGCTGCCGTTGCGCACGACGATGCTGCGTCGCGCGGCGCGGTTGATGCCGCCGATGACGGCGACCGGCGTGGCGATGATCAGCGGGCAGGGTGTCGCGACGACGAGCACAGCCAGCACGCGGCCCACATCGCCGGACATCCACCATGCGATGGCGCAGGCCAGGAGCGTGATCGGTGTGAACCACACGGCCCAGCGGTCGGCGAGACGCTGGATCGGCGCCTTCTGCGCCTGCGCCGTGCGCACGAGGTCCACGATGCGCGCGTAGAGCGACTCGCGGGCCGGCGCCGTGACGCGCAGCAGCAGCGGGCTCTGCAGGTTCACCACACCAGAGCTCACCACGGCGCCCGGGCCGACGCGCTCCGGCAGCGGCTCACCCGTGACGCGGGAGGTATCCAGCGAACTGGAGCCTTCCAGCACGGTTGCGTCGCAGGGCAGCATCTCGCCAGGACGCACGAGGATGGTCTCGCCGACGGCGACATCCTCGGCGGCGACGTCCTCGATGCTGTGGGCGTCGTCGCCGCGCACGCGATGCGCGATGCGCGGTGCTGCGGCCTCGAGTTCGCGCACGGCCGCCGAGGCACGACCCTCGGCGTAGCGTTCGAGCAGCTCGCCGCCGGTCTGCATGAGCACGATGACGAGGCCGGCCACGGGCTCGCGCAGCGCGATGGCCACGACGATCGCGAGCATGGCGACGACGTCGGCCGCGAACTCCCCGCGCAGCATGCCGCGCAGCGTGCGCAGCGCGACGGGCGCGCCGAGGAGGATCAGCGCGGCGTACTGGAGCCAGAAGGCGGGCGCGTCGAAGCGCGTGCCGATGTGCAGCAGGCCACCGACGAGGAGCGCGAGCACCGCCAGCGCCGGCGGCCAAGCCGCGCGCAGCGGGAACGGAAGCGCCCCGAGCCCGCTCAGGGGCCCGGGGCGCTCGCTCGGCGCGCTGCTCGCGCCCGTCACGATCAGTGCTGCGTCGACGTGGCGGCGGCGCCTTCGGCCGCGTGGCCTTCGAACTTCTTGTTGGTGAGCGTCATCGTCACGACGACGACGGTCGCCACGAACACGAGTCCGACGAAGAAGCCCGTCAGGTGGGCCTTGGAGTCGCGGCCCGTCATGGGAGTTCCGGCAGTCATTGGGGGGTCCGGAGGAGGGTGAACGGTGGACGGTGGAGGGGGCGCCGAGACTACGAGACGCGCACCTTCACCATGTGGTCGCGATCGGTCAACTGGTTCATCACGTCGAGGCCGGCCGTCA
>PNKF01000063.1 GCA_013822285.1 Gemmatimonas sp. | reverse complement strand
TGCCACGCCCAGCGGCGCGTCGCGGCCGAGGTGCAACTCGGGCAGGATCACGCCGCCATTGCCCTCGCCGCCGATCACGGCGTTCACGGCCCGCATCTTGAGTGCGACGTTCACCTCGCCCACCGGCGCGCGCACCACGCTGACGCCGTGCTCGCCGGCCATGTCGTCGACGATGCGACTCGTCGAGAGATTGGTGACCACGGCGCCCTTGCGGTGTCGCAGGACGACACGTGTCGCAAGTGCGAGAGTGTAGTCCTCACCGATCGCGCGACCGGTGTCGTCCACCAGCGCGAGGCGGTCCACATCGGGATCCGTCGCGAAGCCGATCTGCGCGCCCGTCTTCTGCACCAGCGTCTGCAGCGCGACCAGGTTCTCGGCCACCGGCTCAGGCGGACGCGGGAAACGACCGTCGGCCTCGAGCTCGATCGCGTGCACCTCGCAGCCGAGCAGCTCGAGCAGCTTCGGGATCACGGCGCCACCGGCACCGCGGCAGGCGTCGTAGGCCACGCGGAAGTTGCGCGAGCGGATGCCATCGACGTC
This sequence comes from Gemmatimonas sp., assembly GCA_013822285.1. Taxonomy (GTDB): domain Bacteria; phylum Gemmatimonadota; class Gemmatimonadetes; order Gemmatimonadales; family Gemmatimonadaceae; genus Pseudogemmatithrix. The sequence continues at coordinate 9,206 of PNKF01000063.1, read as the reverse complement.
GATGAACGGCAGCGCCAGCACGGCATCGAGATGGCGTGCGATGGCTTCCCCGTCGAAGTACGGCTCGCCCAGCACGTCCCACTCGGCGTAGGGAATGCCCGCTTCGACCAGCGCGCGCATCTCTGCACCCTGCGCGGCGCTCAGGAACAAGCCATCGGGCCCGATGAACTTGAGGGCGTTCCACTCGATCGGATTGTGACTGGCCGTGATGCCGAGTCCGCCCGCGGCGTGATGATGCTCGACGGCCAGCTGCAGCGTGGGCGTGGTGGTAAGACCGATGTCGATGACGTCGGCGCCGACGCTCTCGAGCGCGGCACGGGTGACACTATGGAAGAGCGGACCGGTGACGCGGGAGTCGCGGCCGAGCACGACGGCGGGGCGAGAGCCACGCTCCTTGGCGCGGGCGATGGCCCAGGCGCCGAAGGCGGCGGCGTAGCGGGCGACGACTTCCGGCGTGAGGCCGTGGCCGACGCGGCCGCGGATGCCGGAGACGCTGATCATGAGCCTTGGGTCAGTCATTCTGGAAATCTACGCGGGAGAGGTGGGAGGGGGACACGGGCGGGGGGTGGGAGAGGGGAATGGGGGGAGATGGGGGGAAGAGGTGCGGGGAGTGTGCGGGGGGAGAGGGGGAGGAGAGTACGGGAGAGGTGCGGGGAGCGTGCGGGGGGAGGCGGGAGACGAGAGACGGGGAGGCGGGAGACGAGAGACGGGGAGGCGGGAGACGAGAGACGGGGGCGAGGATGCTTCCTTGTCGCGGTAGTTTTCCTGCAACGCTGCAGCCTTGTCCCTCGGGGCGGCGGCTTCCTCACTTCCGCTCTCCATGGATCTCCTGGCCCTCCGCGCGGCTGCTGGTCGCGGCTCGATTGACGGGATTCCCGCGCCGGCGCTGGTGTCGGCGGGGTTCACGCTGCTGCAGCGCTGCGTGCCGCTGGTGCGGGCGCTGGCGGGGCGGCGCGCGGCAATCCTGCTGCCCTCGTCGCCGCAGTTCCTGTTGGCGCTCGCAGCATCGGATGGACGCGGCGCGGTGCTGGTGAATCCGCTCGCGGCCGCGGCCGAAGTGGAGCACCAGCTGCAAGACGCGAACGTCGGCGCGGTGTTCACCCTGCGCGCGCTCGCGGGCAAGATTCCCGAGCACATGCCCCGCGTGCTGCTCGACGAAGCGCCGCGGCGCGCCGTCTACCGTGTGCCCGGCGGCGATGAGCTCGAGATCGACCTCGGCAGTCACTTCGGCCTCGATCTCGAAGGCGATGCCGATGCGCCCGGCCGCGATGAAGAGTGCGCCATCGTCTACACCAGCGCGATGGCCGGCACGCCACTCGGCGCCGTGCTCACCCATCGCAATCTCATCACGAACGCGCGACAGACCGTGCAGGCGGCGGAGAACGTGCCGCATGATCACCTGCTCGCCGTGCTGCCGTTCTCGCACCTGTTCGGACTGACGGTGTCGCTGATCGCGCCGATGATGGTCGGCGCGCGCGTGACGACGATGCCGCGCTTCAATCCGATCGCGGCAGTCGATGCCATCGAACGCGAGGGCATCACCGAAATCGTCGGCGTGCCGGCAGTCTTCGCGGCGATGCTCGCGGCCATCGCGCGTCGCGGCGGCAAGCTGAACGCGCCGCAGCTGCGGCTGTGCATCTGCGGTGGCGCGCCGCTGAGCGTTGCGCTGCAGGAGCAGTGGGAGGCGGCGACTGGCGTTCCGCTGCGCCAAGGCTACGGCCTCACGGAGGCCTCGCCCGTGGCGCTGTTCAACCGTGTGAATGCGGAGAACGTGAACGGCACGCTGGGACTTCCCTTCCCCGGCGTTCGCATCTCGATTCGCGACAGCGCGACGGGGGCCGAGTGTCCGCAGGGGACCGTCGGCGAGATCTGCGTTGCGGGCGACACGGTGTTCCGCGGCTATGTGAACGAGTCGGGCGCAGCGAGCACCGCGCGTGCGCGCTCGGCCGGCTTACCCACACGCGATGGCTGGCTGTACACCGGTGACGCGGGGCTCATGCGTCCCGACGGCCGCGTCGAGTTCCGCGGGCTCATCAAGCCGATGTTCACACGCAACGGCTTCAATGTGTATCCGCGCGAAATCGAACAGGTCATCGGCCGCATGCCCGGGGTGCGGAGCGTGCGGGTCTCGCCCATCGCGGAACCGTCGCGAGAGAACGACATCCAGGTCGCCATCACCCTCGACGGCTCGCGCACGATCACCGAAGCGGACGTGAAGGCCTGGTGCGAGTCGCGTCTCGCGCAGTACAAGCAGCCGTCGCAGATCCTCATCACGGCGAGTTGACATGCACGAACCGACGCCGCCAGGTCGTCCCGAGCCGCTCCCACCGATCGTCGCGTGGGTGTCGCGTCATTCGGGCTGGCTGATCTTCCTGACGATCCTCACCGTGGCATTGCTCGAAGGCGTCGGGATCTACCACATCAAGCGGCGCGCCAACGAGCGCGTCAGCGAGCCCGCGCCCGCCTCAGTCCGCGAATAGATCGATCTGCGGCGGCTCGAGCGGCAGCTGCAGCGCTTCGAGCACCGCGGGCACCCAGCCCTCGCGATTCGCCGGATCCAGCGACACCACCGGCACCTCGAAGGCGCGCACGAGTTCATCGATCGTCGCGTCGATCTCCATCTGGAACTGCCGGCTCACCGCGCGCTTGCCGTCGAAGGTCGGCGCCTGCACCACCGGCACCTTGAACAGCGCGTCGTAGCCCTTGATCCACTCGCGCACGAGCTGATCGAGCTCCGGACGCCGCCCGATGCGCGCCACGAGATACGCGTAGTTGTCGAGCACCGAGCGATCGCAGACGACGACCTCATACATCGCCATCGCCGCGATCTCCTCGGCGACCTGCGAGTGCAGGATCCAGAGCTGCGCGTCGAGCGTCGTCTCCTCGTTGATCGGCAGCGGGCAGCGCCGCGCCACTTCCTTCACGAGGTCGATGTTCAAGTCCAGCCGCTTGAGATGCGCCGCGAGATCGAAGCATAGCGTCGTCTTGCCGACGCCATGCGTGCCGACGAAGGCGATCTTGAGTCGACGGCGACCGCTGGCGTCGACGGGGAGCAGGAGGCGTGGGGCAGACATCGGACGTGCAATCTAACCGCTCCCGGTCGAGGCAGGCCGCATCACTCGGCGATGTACTTCCAACCCCCCGCTTCGCGCCGCCAGATCGTGAAGAACGGAGACGAGCGCCGCGCCCCGTCAGGACCCGGCGCGTTCGGGACGATGTAGCCCAGCGTCACGCCAAGATCGCCGCTCGGCGCAACGATCGCTCGCTCGGCGCTCCAGGTGACGGGACTGCTGCCGACCGGCGCATTCCCCTGCACCGCCCGGGCGATCACGCGATTCCCGCGATTGAAATCCCGATCAGCGGGGCCTCCGAGGTGCATGGCGTCGTCGGCACCGAGCGCCTCGAAGGCTGGGCCAATGCCGATGCGCGCCGCGGAGTCGGAGAAGACGCGCTCCATCGCCGCCAACTCGCGTCGCGCCTGCTCGAGCGCGTCGCCGCGGAGCGTTGTCGACGCCGCGACGCGCGGCAGCCAGGGTGCGTCCGCCGTGGTTCGGACCTCTCCCGCGGCGCGCGGCACGCGACGCCACACCTGCGCGCGCCAACCCGCGGCACCGCGCTGCCAGTACGCGAGGTACTTGTACTCGAGTGCATCACCGTTGGCGCGCGTGACGGTCATCACCCCGATCGTCACGCCATGCGTGCCGTCGGCGGAGACACCAGCCCGCACTGGCGTCCACGCGAGCCGCGAGCTGGCGTTCAGCGAGTCGCGGAGCAGCGCCGCGAGAATCGCCGGACGTCCTTCGGCGAATCCGCCCTGCGCCGGCGCCGGCATGATGGCGTCGTCCGCGAGCATGGCGGCGAGTGCCTCCTGGAAGCTGCGCGTCGGTGCCGTGGTGCCGAGTGTGCGGTCGGCGGCGAGGAGTTCAGCGGCGCGGGCAGCGGGATCGGTGGTCGCGACCACAGTCGCCGCGAGCAGCGTCGGAATCAGGGTCAGTATCATGATCATACGACACCCCGAACCCGCGCTGGGTTTCACCCAACGCGGGAAGCGCCCTGAGGCATGCGTCCCCTGCCTCAGTCCTCAGGTGAAGTTGATCTGCCCGCCCGCCGCCATCTGGTAGAACTCGCCGACCGTGATGATGCTCTCTACCTGCGGGATGAAATCATCCTTCGTGAGCCCGAACATCTCCACGCTGGCCTTGCAGGCATAGAGTTTGCCGCCCGAGTCGCTGATCAACTCCAGGAACTCCGGGATCGGCGGGATGTCGAGCTTCTCCATCTGCTTCATCATCTGCTTGGTCACCAACGCCGAGATGCCTGGCACGCCGCCTAGCCAGGTCATCAGGTGCAGCCCGGGATTGCCGACCGTCGCCACCTTGATGGCGTCATGCCGCGCCTTGTTGATGGCGTCCATGCCGAAGAAGGTGAAGAAGACATTCGCCTCGATGCCTTCCATGCGCGCACCGTTGGCCATGATCAGCGCGGGGTACACGCCTTCGAGCGACCCTTTCGATACGATGATCGACACTTTGTCGAGAGACATCGTGGGCTCCCTGTGCTGGACTTAGATGCAGCCTTTCGGTTTCGGAATGCCGCCGATCTTGGCGGCGAGCTTCGCGGGCCCCTTCGGAAACAGCGCGTAGAGTTCCTTGACCTGCACACCCGACTCCTTGCCCAGCGTGCGGATTGTCGGCGCCGTTCCGGTCTTGATGTAGGTGTCGCGCATGTAGTTCACGACCAGCCAGTGCCGATCCGTCAGTTCGGCGATGCCCGCCTCGCGCGCGATCTCCAGCGCGAGTTCGCGGTCCCAGTCTTCGACGCGCTCGAGGAATCCCTCGGCGTTGCGGGCGACGGCAGTGAGTGTTGACATGGTGAGTTGTCTCCGGAATGTGAGTGCGATGCCGACGCCTAGCTGCCGACCGCGGCCGGCATGCGCTTGCCCGATCGCTTCATCTGCGCTTCGATGCCCGGGAAATCACGACCCGGCAGCAGGCGATTCCAGTACGCGTGCCGGAACGCGAGCTTGCCGAGGTGATTGAGCCGACTCTCCTTGAGCAGCGGCACCGGTCCCCACGCGTATGGGAACATCCCCGGTAGCGGCTCCGTGTCATAGTTGAAGTCGATCAACAGCGCCTTGCGATGGCCCGTCTCGATGAAGCAGTTCGCGTGGCCATCGAAGCCAGGCTCAAGCGCGCGGCCGTCGAGCATGCGCACGATGTTTTCCTCGAGCACCTCGGCCTGGAAATGCGCCACACTTCCCGCTTTTGACGTCGGGCAGTTCGCCGCGTCGCCGAGTGCGAAGATGTTCGCCTTGCGCTGGCTCTGCAGCGTGTGCGGATCGACCATCACGAAGTCCATCGCGTCACCGAGCCCCGCAGCCGTCGCGATGAACGCTGCGCCCTTGTGCACCGGCACCGTCACCAGCAGGTCGAAGGGGATGCGTCGCTCATCCCAGCTGACCAACTCGCCGGCCGGCGGACGCGGCTCCGTGGACGTCGCTGCGGTCTCCCACGCGGGAGACGTCGTCTCGATGCGGCCCGTGTTGAACTCCGTCTCGAGGCGGATGCCCTTCTGCTCCAGCAGGTAGCTCAACGACTGTGCTGCCGTCGGTTTGGTGAAGGCGCCATCCAAGGGCGTCGCGTAGGTGATCTCCACCTTGTCGCGAATACCGCAGTTGGTGAAGTACGCGTCGGCGAGGAACGCGAACTCCAGCGGTGCGACCGGGCACTTGATCGGCATCTCCACCACGTTGATCACCAGCTTGCCGCCGACGAAGCAGTGCAGTGCGTAGCCGAGTTTCTCCGCGCCTTCCAGCGAGTAGAACTCGTGCACGGACTCCCGCCAGCCTGGGCCCATCATGCCTTCCGTCTCTTCTGGCACGAGGCGCGCGCCCGTCGCGACGATGCAGAGGTCGTAGCTCATCACCGTCCCATCCGCGAGCGTGACCGTATCGTGATCCGGATCCATCGCGGCAATCTCCGCGGCCACCAGTCGCACGTCGCGATCCAGCGTCGGCGCGCGATCGCGCGTGATGCGTTCACGGAATGATTCTTGGAAGGGGATGAACAGCAGACCCGGCTGGTAGAGATGCGTCGGGTCTGGGTCGATCACCGTGATGTTGATGCGGCCCGCGCGCAGCTGGCTGCGGAGCCGACGACTCAGACGATTGGCCATCACCGTGCCGGCCGTGCCGGCGCCGAGGATGAGGATATGTCGCATGTGCACTCCCGTGGGGGTGCGTTCAGGATGCCTTCCGGCCCCAGCCACATCTATAGGAAGAGTTCCGCGGCGGCTGTGCGGAGATGCCGTAAGGGAAGTGCTGGCACCGGCGTTTCGGTGATGATAGCGCTCCTGCCCCATTCCCCATTCGTAGAGGCGATGCCCATGCTCCCCCACGACTCGCTCCGCGCCCCCAATTCGCCGTCAATTCTCGACGAGCTCGCCTCCGCCATGCGCCTGCGGCGTTACAGCGCGCGCAGCATAGAGTCTTACCGGCGCTGGGTCGCGCGTTACATCCGGTTTCACGGGCTGCGGCATCCCGCCGAACTGCAGGCGATGCACATCAAGCGCTTTCTCGCGTACCTCGCGGAGGAGCGTCAGGTCAGCGCCAGCACGCAGAACCAGGCCATGGCCGCGTTGCTGTTCTTGTATCGCGAGGTGTTGCAGCAGCCCATGGGCGCGCCCGAGGGCATCACGCCGGCGAAGCGCAGCCAGCATGTGCCCACCGTACTGTCGGTCCCGGAGATCCAGCTCGTCCTCAGCCTTCTGAGCGGTGCCCAGTGGCTCATGGCGTCGTTGCTGTACGGCAGCGGACTCCGCGTCGGCGAGGTCATCGCCCTTCGCGTCAAGGACATTTCCCTCGACCGGCGCGAACTCATCGTCCGCGCCGGCAAAGGCGCGAAGGACCGCCGCAGCATGATTCCCGAACAGCTCATCGGTCCGCTGCGCCAGCAGATCGCCGCCGTCGAGCGCCTCCGCGCACGCGACAAAGCCGCCGGCCACGCCGGCGTCGTCTTGCCCGACGCGTTCAGCCGCAAATCGCCCCAGGCCGCTTGGAGCCTCGCCTGGCAATGGCTCTTCCCCGCGCGCCGCCTCTACGTCGAGGCCGACACTCGCCAGGTTCGCCGCCATCACGTCGACGCGTCTCTCCTCCAGCGGGCCGTCACCGACGCCGCGCGCGCCGCCAACCTCGGCCGCCGCGTCACCTGCCACACCTTCCGCCACAGCTTCGCCACCCACCTCCTCGAAGCCGGCTACGACATCCGAACGGTGCAAGAGCTGCTGGGTCACAAGGATGTGAGCACGACGATGATCTACACCCACGTGCTGAACAAGGGCACACTCGGCGTTCGCAGTCCCCTTGATACTGCGATGTTCTCGCAAGAGAACACGGGGAGTATTCGGAGGCCGGGCCTAGGCTAAGCGTGTGTGGCGGGGGGAGTTGCGGGGAATTGTGCGGGGGAGCAATGTCTGGATTACTGCTTTGTAGGATTTGCTACTTTTTGAGCTAATCCACGTTACGCGGACTCGCCACCGACTCCGGGACGTCCGCAGTTGCGTCCCTCGCCCCTCCGCGACAGGTTCCAAGCATGGCTGACGCCCCCGACATCCGCGACGACGCCAAGCGCCTCGTTGACCAGCTCCCGGAGGGGGCCGGCTGGGACGACCTCGCCTACGAGGTGTACGTTCGCCAGGCCATCGAGCAGGGGCTCGCCGACGCGGAGGCCGGGCGCACCGTCGATCACGACACTGCCCTCGCCCGCATCCGCGCTCGCATCCGCCGCCCGGCCTAGTGCTTCCGCTGCGCTGGACCGACCGCGCGGTCTCGGACCTCGCGGGCATTGCGGAGTTCATCAGCCGCACCTCCGCGATCTACGCCGAAGGTGTCGTCGCCCACATCGACTATCGGCTGCAGCTGCTCCGCGCCCACCCGCAGATGGGCAAGCACGCGCCGGAGGCCATCGACCTGGACGTGCGTGAGCTGGTCGTCGAGAACCATCGCGTCTTCTACCGGGTGCACGCCGACGCGATCGAGCTCTTGGCCATCGTGCACGGCCGACAGCAAACACCGCGCGCGTTCTAGTCCCGGCCGCGGCGGCCGCGTAACGACGCTTGCTGCCGACAGCCGCAGCTAGTGATGCAGTTGTGGGGCAGCCGCGTTATCGTATGTGGGATAGCCTGCGACTGCCCCACAACTGCTTTTTATGGAAGCGGCTGCAGCAGAAGCATACGTTAGCGCGACCTGGGCTCCCTTCGCGTGAGGTTTAAGTGAACATCAGTCCCGGACGACTCGTCGGTGCCGCCGTGCTTACCATGCTCCTGGCACGCTTCGTGTTCATCCCCATCGGCGAGCGCATCGCCGGCGTCGGTGACAGCCTCGTCTGGCAGCTTCTGCCGTGGCTCCTGATTGCCGCCATCTGGATCGTGCTCCTCGCTGCCATGCGGCGCGCGCGACGAGATCCGTGATTGGTCGCGACGCCGCACGCTAACGCCGCTTGCTGCTGATGGCCGCGATGCGGATGGCCTGGGCCGAAGCGGCCTAGCGGCCGCAGGGCCCAGGCCTCTTATTGGAGCGTCCACAGCAGAAGCACACGTTATGTTGATGCGCGAGTTCGATTAGCTTTTCAGAGCGCGGCGCACTCTTCGCGCCCGCTGCCCGCGAGGACGACCCCGCGGATTGCATGCCGCCCCGGGACGACCCGGATTGTCGCGAGCATACTGCACATGAATTGGTTTCTCCTCACGCTGGCAGGCCTTCTAGAGGTCGGCTGGGCCATCGGCTTGAAGAAGTCCGAAGGCTTCGCACACCTCGGGCCGTCACTAGTCACCCTCGGCGCGATGGCGCTGAGCTTCTGGCTCTTGAGCATCGCGATGCGTTCGCTTCCACTCGGCACTGCCTATCCCGTCTGGGTCGGCATCGGCGCGGTTGGATCGGTCGTGGCTGGGAGCTGGCTCTTCGGCGAGTCACTCACGGTGCTGCGCGTCATCAGCGTCTTGCTCATCATGGCGGGCATCGTCGGGCTCAAGCTCGCCACGCCGGCACCCGGGTGACGACCGTGCGTTTCCGAAAGGCCCAACATAACGACGCTTGCTGCCGATGAACGCGGTGCGGATAGCAGTTGTGGGGCGGCCGATTGTAGAACATGGGTCGGCCTAGCGGCCGCCCCACAACTGCTTCTTATTGAAGCGTTCACAGCAGAAGCACA
>PNKF01000062.1 GCA_013822285.1 Gemmatimonas sp. | reverse complement strand
CCCAGTAGTAGGCGCCACGGTTCTGCACCCACTCGAAGTAGCTGACCGTCACGCCGCCGGCGTTCGCGAGGATGTCCGGCACGACGAAGATGCCCTTCTCGTCGAGGATCGTATCGGCCGCGGCCGTCGTCGGGCCGTTGGCGCCCTCCACGATCACCTTCGCCTTGATGTTCTTGGCGTTCTTGGTCGTGATCACATTCTCCAGCGCGGCCGGCACCAGCACGTCGACCGGCAGCTCCAGCAGCTGCTCGTTGGTGACGGCGTCGCCCTTGCCGTAGCCCTCGAGCGTCTTGTTCTTCTTGACGTACGCAATGGCGTCCGCGACGTCGATGCCCTTCGGGTTGTGCCAGCCGCCCGTGCGGTCGCTGATCGCAACCACCTTGCAGCCCTGCTCCGCCAACAGCAGCGCACCGATCGATCCGACATTTCCGAAGCCCTGCACGGCCACCGTCGCGCCCTTCACGTCCATCTTGAGATGGTCGAGCGCCTGCAGCGCCGTGAACATCACGCCGCGGCCCGTCGCCTCGCGACGGCCCAGCGAGCCACCCATCTCGACCGGCTTGCCCGTCGTCACGGCGTTCACCGTGTGGCCGACGTGCATCGAGTAGGTGTCCATCAGCCAGGCCATCACGCGCTCGTTCGTGTTCACGTCCGGCGCCGGCACGTCCGAGTCCGGGCCCAGCGTCGAGATGATGCCCGAGGTGTAGCGGCGCGTCACGCGCTCGAGCTCACCCACCGACATCTTGAGCGGATCGCAGATCACGCCGCCCTTCGCGCCGCCGAACGGGATGTTCACGACCGCGCACTTCCACGTCATCCACGCGGCCAGCGCCTTCACTTCGTCCAGCGAGACGTTCATGTCGAAGCGGATGCCGCCCTTGGCCGGCCCGCGCGACGTGTTGTGCAGCACGCGGATGCCCGTGAACACCTCGACCTCCCCGTTGTCCATCAGCACGGGGATCGACACGGTGATTTCCTTCTCGGGGCTGCGCAGGACCTTGTAGATCCCGGGTTCGAGGTCCAGCAGTTCCGCCGCGCGGTCGAAGCGCGACATCATCGCCTCGAAGGGGTTCTCCTCGTTGAGGAACCGGTCTTTGTCGGGGCGGACGATCGGATTGGTCGGCAGGCGCAAGTCAGCCATGGCAGTGTTGGGGGGTACCACGCCGGCGCGAGACCGGCAGCTAAGGGTCGGAATTCAGGGTCGTATACCTCGGACAAGCCGGTGCAACGCCTCGTGTAGCGGCGCCGCACCGCGTTCGACCACGACAGCCTGAGAAAGATACCACAGCGGCCCTGCCACGCGAGGCCAGAGTGGGCCCAGCTTGACAGCATCCTTGAGCGTGCATACGGCGAAATCCACCGTTTCCGCACGCGCCGCCAGCGCCGCCGCATCGCGGGCGTCGAAGGCATGGTGATCCGGGAACGTGGCCTGGGTCACCGTCGCGCCAAGCGTGGTCAACTGTGCGGTAAACGCCGACGGCGCGCCCACCGCGGAAATCGCCAGCACACGCTTGCCCTTCATGACCTCGCGAGGCAGCGTCGCGGCCTGCGGATCGCGCGCATCATGCAGCGCGCCCGGCACCAGTGCGATCACGCAACTCGGCGGCGCGGCGGCAAACGCCGTCCAGCGCGCGGCCACCGCCTCGGCTTCCGCCAGCGTCGCCGATTTCCTCGTCACGACCAGCAGTGAGGCGCGACGCAGCGCCCCGCGCCCCTCACGCAGCGGGCCCGCCGGCAGCAGCCGCGTCGCGGCTCCCTGCTCCGCCGCCACCAGCACGAGATCCACCTCGCGCCGCGCGCGGCGATGCTGGAACGCGTCGTCGAGCACCGCGACCGTCGCCCCACGCGCGGCCGCCTCCCGCGCACCCGCCACGCGGTCGGCATTCACGATCACCGGCACCGCGGGATTCAACCGCGCATGCACCAAGGGCTCGTCCGCCCCATAGCCGCGCATCACGATGGCCGGCGAGGCGCCCAAGGCCAGCAGCTGCTGCGCGACCCACGCCGCCACCGGCGTCTTGCCCGTCCCGCCCACGCTGAGATTGCCCACGCTGATGGCCGGAATCGGCAGCCGCTCGCTGCGGAACACGCCGAGGTCGTAGAGCGCGTTGCGGACACCGGTGGCCGCCGCAAACAGCCACGACAACGGCGCGAGCGCCCGTGCGGCGAGGCCATTCGCCGCCCACACGCGCTCGATTGCGTGGCTCACGCGCCGCGCCCCAACACAGCGGCCTCAGGCGGGCCCAAGCGCCGCTGCAGCTCGGCCACCGACTCCGGACTCGCGTCCGGCGCCACCCACGGGTCGCTGTATGTGAGCCGTAGGGTCGCGAACGGCTTCGCGATAGCGAAGCGGTCCCAGCTCCGCATGCGCCACGCGCGCGAGATCTCGGTGCGAATGCCCACGATCGGCGCGCCGCTGCGCATCGACGCCACCAGGAGCCCGGCCTTCGGCTCCCCGCGCGGCCCGCGAGGACCATCGGGCGTGAACGCAAACGACGAGCCTCGCTTCAAGCCATCGACGATCTGCACCAGCGCTTCGCGCCCGCCCTGCGAGCTGCTGCCGCGCACGAAGTGGTAGCCCCAGCGATGCATCATGCGCGCAATGATCTCCGCATCGCCATGCGTGCTCGCCAGCGCGTGGATGTCCCGAAAGCGATTCGCCCACACGGCGCCGAGCAGCTGCCCGTGCCACACGGCGAGCAGGTACGGCTTGCCCGCGTCACGCAGCTGCTGCCATGCCTGCGTATTGCGCTCTTCCACCCGCCAGGTGGCGCCGAGCAGCTGCACGAGGGGGCGGCCCAGCGTGACGCTCCACCAGAGCTTACGGGCCTTCGTGCGCCTGCGCGCCGCCTCAGCGGCGTCAATGGCCGGCGGCGTGCCATCAGCGTTCATGGAGCATCTCCGCCGCCATCTCGGCCACGCGTGTCGATGCCCCGGGCTGGCCGAGCTTGGCGCGCACGTCCGCGAGGCCCGCTTCCATCGCGAGCCGCGCGGCACCGTCGCGTGCGAAGAGCGGCTCCAAGGCATCCGCCACTGGGCGCGGCTGGAACGCGTCCTGCACGAACTCCGGCGCCACCGTCCGTCCGGCCACGATGTTCAGCAAGCCGATGTGTTCGATCTTCACCAAGCGCTTCGCGATGGCGTACGAGATCGGACTCGTGCGATACACGATCGCGCAGGGAGTGCCGGCCACCGCGGCTTCCAGCGTCGTCGTCCCGCTCTTGCACAGCGCGACATCCGCGGCACGCAAGACGTCGAAGCTCGCCGAGCGAATCAGCGGCACCGGGACCTCGTCGTCGCGGAGGTCGATGGTCGGCGCGACGCTGAGCACCACCTGCAGCGCCGGCCGGCGACGCTTGAGCTCGTCGGCCACGGCCAGGAAGTCGTGCAGGTGCCGGCGGATCTCCTCGGCGCGGCTGCCCGGGAACAGGGCGAGCAGTTCGCCATCACGCGACAAGCCGAGGCGCTCACGGGCCTCGGCCTTCGTGGGCAGCGCCTGCGCGCGATCGAGCAGCGGATGCCCCACGAAGGTCGCGTCGATGCCTGCGCCACGCAGCATCGCTTCTTCGAAGGGCAGGATCACCGCCGCCTTCGTGATGATCTGCGCCATCGTCTTGAGACGGCCCGCACGCCAGGCCCAAACCTGCGGCGTGATGTAGTACAGCACGGGCACGCCAGACTTCGCCGCCGCGGCCGCGACGCGCATGTTGAAGCCCGGATAGTCGATGCAGATCACCAAGCCCACGCGTCCGCTCGCGAGCCGCGCCGTCAATCGCTTGAGGAGGCGATAGTGCGAAGGGATGTGCTTGAGTACTTCCACGAAGCCGACGACGCCTTCGTGCTCCTCGAGCATCTCCACGCCCGCGCTGCGCATGCGCACGCCGCCCGTGCCCGTGATCGGCACCGCTGGGCGCAGCGCCTTCAGCCGTTCCGCGAGGATGGCCCCGTGCAGATCGCCCGAGGCCTCCCCCGCGAGAATCAGGATCTCACGCACTGCGTCCCACCGGCAGCTGGCCGCGCAGCGCCGGCAACGCCTGCTCGATGTCGCCGATGATGCGCAGCGCGACGGCCAACGCATCGCGACCCGCACGACCCGTCACGGCCACCGCCTGCTCGCCCTTGATCGCGGCCACGAAGCTCTCGAGCTCGAGGCGCAGCGGCTCGCCTTCCGGCGCGTCGATGGCCACGCGTTCGACGAAGGCATCGATCGGCTGGGCCTGCTTGGCCAGCGTCGCCAAGTCCACGTCCTTGCGCAGGCGGTACATCTCGCCGGTCCCCGACGCGAGATCCAGCGAGAGATAGCCGTTCTTCTGGAAGATGCGCAGCTTGCGGGTGCGCTCCTTCGAGACGCGGCTGGCCGTGATCGTCGCCACCGCGCCCGTCGCGAAGGTGATGCGGGCGTTCGCGATGTCGATGCTCGGCGTCAGCACCGGCAGCCCCGCCGCCGACACGTCCTTCACCGGCGCCCCGATCAGCGTGAGCACGAGATCGATGTCGTGAATCATGAGATCCAACACCACGGCCACGTCCGACCCACGCGGATTGAACGGCGCCAAGCGATCGCTGTCGATGAACAGCGGCGTATCGACATGCGGCAGCGCGGCGCGGATCGCCCGATTGAAGCGCTCGATGTGACCGATCTGGATCAGCTTGCCCACGCGCTCGGCGATCGCCAGCAGCTCGTCGGCCTCTTCGAGGGTGACCGTGATGGGCTTCTCGATGAGCAGGTGCTTGCCTGCCTCGAGCGCCTGCTTCGCGACCGCGTGATGATGCGGTGTCGGCACCACGATGCTCACCGCATCCACGTCCGCGAGCAGCGCGTCGAGCGTGGGGTAGGCGCGAATGCCCAGCTCACGCGCCACCGTGCCGGCGCGGTCGGCGTTGGCCTCGAAGAATCCCTTGAACACGATGCCCGGCAGATCCCGCAGGATGCGCGCATGGTGGTAGCCGAGGCTACCCGTCCCGATCACGCCAATCCGCAACGGCTGGCTCACGTCACTACTCCTCGGCCCGAGGCCTCGACGAAGTCCACGAAGGCCTTCACCTCCGGGAATTGCTTGAGCTCGCCGGCCTTCTCCAGCGCCTGCGAGATGTTCAGGTCCGAGCGGAAGAACAGGCGGTACGCCTTCTTCAGCTCGCTCACCACTTCATCCTTGAACCCACTGCGCTGCAGGCCCACCGAGTTCAGCCCGTAGAGCTGCACGGGGTTGCCCACGGCCTTCACGAAGGGCGGGATGTCCTTCGAGATGCGCGACGCGCCGCCGATGAAGGCGTGCTTGCCGATCTTCGCGAACTGGTGCACGGCGCAGAGCCCGGAGATGATCGCCCGGTCGTGCACCGTCACGTGGCCGGCCAACTGCGTGCCGTTCGAGATGATCACGCCATCGCCGACATGGCAGTCGTGCGCGAGATGCACGTACGACATCAAGAAACAGTTCTTGCCCACCGTCGTCTTGAACGACTCGCTGGTGCCGCGGTTGATCGTGAGGTACTCGCGCAGCGTCGTGCCCTCGCCGATCTCCACCGTCGTGACCTCACCCTTGAACTTGAGGTCCTGCGGCTTGCCGCCCAGCACGGTGCCGATGCCCACCGTCACGCGCGGCGCGAGGATCACGTGCTCTTCCAGCGTCGCCCGCATCTGGACCACGCTGCCGTCGCCGACGATGCAGTGCGGGCCGACGTAGGCCCAGGGGCCGATCTCGACGTCATTGCCGAGTTCGGCCTTCGCGTCGACGATCGCCGTCGGATGGATGCGCGCGCTCATCGGTCGCGCACCATGGCGGCCATCTCGGCCTCGCAGACCACCGCGCCGTCCACCTTCGCGACGCCGGCGATGCGGCAGACCTTGCCGCGCAGCTGCACCATGTCGACCTCGAACCGCAGCTGGTCGCCCGGCCGCACCGGCTTGCGGAACTTGATGTTGTCGATGCTCATGAAGTACACGACCTTGCTCTCCGGGTCGTCGACCGCGCCCATCAGCAGCACGCCGCCGGCCTGCGCCATCGCCTCGACGATGAGCACGCCCGGCATGATCGGATGGCCCGGGAAGTGGCCCTGGAAGAACGGCTCGTTGATCGTGACGTTCTTGATCGCCACCACGCGCTTCTGCGGTTCCAACTCGAGGACGCGGTCCACGAGCAGGAACGGATAGCGGTGCGGCAGGATCTTCATGAGGTCTTCGATATCCAACACGCGTGTCTCCTGTGATGTCGCCGCCGCGGCCGGAGCGGCCGTCACCGCGTGCGCGAGCATCTCGCGCAGCAGTGTCACCGTCCCGCGGTGGCTTGGCTTCGTCGCCGTGATCTTCGCCAGCACCCGCTGCCCCGCGAGCGCGAGGTCGCCGACCACGTCCATCGCCTTATGCCGTACGAATTCGTCGGGCCAACGCAGCGTCGTCTCGACCACGCCCTGCTCGTCAAGCACGATGGTGTTCGCCGTCGAGGCGCCCTGGATCAGCCCCTTCGCGCGCAGGCCCTCCACCCAACTCAGCATGCCGAACGTGCGCGCCGGCGCGAGCTCGCGCGCGAACGTCTCGTCCGTCACGACCCACTTCCCGTCCTGCGCCCCGATCAACGGGTGCGGGAAGTCGATCTTCACTTCCAGCTCCAGCGCCTCCGCCGGGTGCGCCACGTACACGGACTCGCCGTCCACGATGCGCACCGACTCGCGCAGGCGCAGCACCTCGGGCGTACCCGCGTGCTCACGCACGCCGGCCTCGACCAACGCCAGGCGGAACGGCTCCGCCGATCCGTCCATGATCGGCGGCTCGGCGCTGTCCATCTCGATGAGCAGGTCGTCGATGCGCAGCCCGGCCACCGCCGCGAGCACGTGCTCCACCGTGTGCAGGGCGGCCTCGCCCTCGCCCAGCTGGGTGCGACGCTCCGCCGCGACCGCCACGCGGTGATGGGCCGGCGTCTCCGGATGCCCGGGCAAGTCGATGCGACGGAAGCGCACGCCCGCGCCGCTCGCCGCCGGCAGGAAGCGCAGCGTGCAGGCGCGGCCCAGGTGCAAGCCGATCCCCTGCACCGTCGTCTCACGCGCGATGGTCCGACGGCTCATGGCGTCTCGTCCTCGCGCGTGGGATTCAGCTCGCGCAGCGTGCGCTCGACGCGCTTCATCCAATCGGGCAGCTTGGCCAAGGCGGCGTAGCTGCGCATCTGGTCGCGATGTGGCCTCGCGGGGTATCCGCCCCACATCTCGCCCGAGGGAATGTCCGAGATCACGGCGGTGCGCGCCGTCAGCGTGACCTTGTCGCCGATCGTCACGTGCCCCGAGATGCCGGACTGTCCCGCCATCACGACGCCGTCGCCCATGCGCACGGAGCCCGCGATGCCGGCCTGCGCCGTCAGCAGGCAGAGCCGCCCGATGCGGACGTTGTGCGCGATGTGCACGAGGTTGTCGATCTTCGTGCCGTCGCCGATCACCGTGTCGTCGATGCTGCCGCGGTCGATGGCGCAGTTGGCGCCGATCTCCACGTCGTTGCCGATGATGCAACTGCCCACGTGCGGCAACTTCTGGTGCGCGCCATCGCGGAACACGTAGCCAAAGCCATCGCTGCCGATCCGCGAGCCGCTGTGGATCGCGACGCGGTCGCCGAGGCGCGCGCCGGGGTACAGCGTCACTTGGGGATAGATGCGCACGTCGCTGCCCAGCTGCACGCCGTCGCCGATCACGCTGTGCGCGCCGATCCATGCGCCGCGTCCGATGCGTGCGCCAGGCCCCACCACCACGAAGGCCTCGAGGCAGACGTCGGCGTCCACGACCGCCGTCGGATCCACCACGGCACTGGGATGCACGCCCACGAACGGCCGCGCCGGCCGGCGGTACAGCTTCGGCAGCAGCGCGAGGATCGCCTCGTGCGGCTTCGCCACGATCACCCGGTTGCTGCAGCGGCCGGGGCTGTCCTTCAACTCGGGACTCACCAGGACGGCTTCGGCACGCGAGTCGACCAGCATTGGCGCGTACTTCGGGAACGCCAAGAACGACAGCTGCCCCGCACCGGCGCGATCGAGGGGCGCGATGCCGGAGACGCGAACCTCGCCGTCCCCCTGCACCGTGCCCCCGACAGCGGCCGCGAGATCCGCGAGCCGCAGGGCCGAACCCTCGAGACTGGTCATCGCCTGGTGGGAAGGCGAGTGATGCGCCGTGACGCCGGCGCCCTTACGGGCGCCGGACTCCGGTCGGCTGCGACACAGGCCCCTGCGGAGCCGGACGCTGCGCCGGTGGCGTGGCCGCCGGCGTCTGCGCCGGACGCTGCGCCGGTGCGGCACCCGGACGGGCCGGCGTCGCCGGAGCCGCCGTGGCGCGAATGCGCGTCAAGACGCGGTCCGAGATGTCGAGATTGCGATCGAAGGCGACCACCGGGCTGCCCTCACGCGAGAGATCGAGGATCATCGTGAAGTTGTCCGCCGCCCGGATGTCGTCGAGGGCCACGCGGATCTGGTCGAACAGCGGCTGCATCGCCGCCGCCTGCGCCTGCTGGCTTTCCTGCTCCAGCACCTCGAGCGTGTCGCGATAGCGCGCGTCGTAGGCCTGCAGCGTCTGGAAGCGCGTCACCTTGTCGGCCTGCGAGAGACTGGCCGAGTCGCGTTCGAACGAGGCGATGAGCCCGTTGAGCGAGTCGACCATCACCTGCTGGCGGCCCTGCAGCGCCTCGAGGGCGCCGCGCATCTGCGCCTCCGCCTGCGCACGCGCCGGCATCTCCTGCAGGATGCGCTGCGTGTTGACGAAGGCCACCTTCTGGGCGGCGAGCGGCGACGCCGCGAGCGAAAGGAGGGCGGCCACGAGCAGCGCGCCACGCGAACGGATGGACATGCGGAAAGACTCCAAGGTTAGAAGAACTGCCCGAGACGGAAGTGCAGCTGCCACTTCGGATCGGGATTACCAAAAGCGTCGAGTCGGTCGAAGCCGTAGGCGAGATCGATGCCCAGCGGCCCCAGCGGGCTGACGGTAGAAGCGCCGAAGCCGGCGCCGCGGACGAGACGCGTCGGATCGAAGTCCCGCGGACGCGCCCAGATGTTGCCGGCGTCGTAGAACGCCGAGATGTACAGCGATTGGTTGAAGCGCAGGCCCAGTTCGGCCGTGGACGTGAAGAAGGCGCTACCGAACGACTCACGCTGCGCGTTGAACGTGCCCGCGTTCGTCGTGAAGCCGTTCGGCGTGATCGAGAACTCGGGATAGCCGCGCAGCGGCTCACCGAACTGCACGCCGCCCAACGAGAACTGCTGCGACCAGAAGAAGTCGCGCGTGTTGCCGAACACGGCGCCGCCGCGGGCGCTCAGGCCCATCGTGAGCCGCAGGGGCTGCGAGCCCGGGTTCCGGCCACCGATCCGCGCCAACAGCGTGTAGTTGCGCATCTCGGTCGTGTAGCGCTGGAAGGTCGCGCGACCGCCGAGCGGGCCACCGTTGAACTGCGCGCTGATCGTCTGCAAGCGGCCGTCCGTCGCGAACGGCATGTCGACGCGCGTGTCGCGCGTGACGTCGAAGCCGAGCGTGCTGCGGAGACAGCCCTGACAGCCGTTCTGATTCACTTGGCCGAGCAGACCGCTGTTGCCGAAGCGCACCGACTCCACGCCGTAGCTCGTGAACACGCGCGTGAAGCGCGAGCCCGGGAACGGGTAGCCCACGCGCAGGTTGGCACCGATGCGCGTCGTCTGGCCGAAGTCCGCGATGCGGAAGCGCGCCTGCGAGTGATAGCCCTGCAGCTGCGCCGACACCAACGAGCCGCGGATGTTCGGATCCGTGTACGAGGCGTTGAAGTCGTTGATGAAGCGCCCGTACTGCCAATTGATCGAGCCGCGCTTGCACTTGCCGAAGAGGTTCGGCT
>PNKF01000061.1 GCA_013822285.1 Gemmatimonas sp. | reverse complement strand
GCGAGCAGCGGCTTCGGGCGCGCGGGCGTCGACAGCGGCCAGAAGCGCGAGCCGATGCCGCCGGCGAAGATCACCGCCCAGAGCGCGACGTCCGTTTCCGGCTCGGCGAAGGCGGCCAACTGTTCGGCCGGCAGCGTACCTGCCGCAGTGCTGCCGGAGAGGTCGCCGGGAGGCGTCGCGCCGGGGATTGGCATAGACCTCAAAACTTAGACGGGGCGTGGCGCTGTCGCCACGGCTCGGCGCTTATCGAAGCAGGAGGATGCCGACGGCGGCCGCCACCCAGACCAACAGCATGCCGGGCAGCGCGAACTTCATCCAGCGCCCGTACCCCACCTTGGCGTTGAGCAGCATCGCGAACAGCGCCCCGCTGGTCGGGTTCACGGCATCGGTGAAGACTCCACCTGCGGAGAAGGCCAGCACGACGGCGTCGCGCGAGATGCCGAGCAGATCACCCAACGGCGCGAAGATCGGCATCGTGAGCATCGCCTGGCCGCTGGTGGAGGTCACGCCGACGTGGATCAGCGCATGCGCCGGAATCATCGCAACGGCGGCGACCTCCGCCGGCACCAGCTGCAGCGGCGCGACGATGCCCGCGATGATGGTGTCGATGATGCGTCCTTCGGTCAGCACCAGGCCGATGCCGCGCGCCACACCGACCAGGATGCCGGCCGCGACCATGCTCTCCATGGCGACGAGGAACTTGGCCGCCGTGTCGCGCAGCGAGTAGCGCTGCAGCAGTCCGACGAGGAAACCGCCGAACAGCACCAGCGCCGAGAGTTCGTTGATGCCCCAGCCCCAGCGCAGCACTCCGACCACGTAGACGAGGATCGGCACGACCAGCGCGAGCAGGGACAGCGCATCGCGCAGGCTCGGCGGTTCGGTCGACGGCGCGGTGACGTCAGGGCGCACGTCATCCTTGGGTGCCTGCCACAGCGTGTAGGCGAGCCACGCGGCGAGCGCGACAAGCAGCACAGCGAAGCGCGTGCCCGCGGCACTCATCGCCGGTAGCTCCGCGGCTTTGAGCGCCGCACCGGTGCCAAAGGGATTCGTCGGCGCGAAGGCCGCGCCGACCATTGCGGCGCCCATACTCATCGCCAGCGCGGTCACGGAGCCGTAGCCAAGGTTCCGCGCGAGCACGACCAACACCGGCATCAGCGCGATGAACTCTTCGTGCATCTGTTCTGCCGCGCCGAAGCCGGCAAAGACCACGCCGAGGCTGATGACCACGAGGGCCGGACGCCGCGTGCGACCGATGAGCGCGCCCAGCAAACGGCCGAGTGCACCGCTGGCGTCGAGCAAGCCGAAGGCGCCGCCGGTGATCAGGATGGTCAAGATGACATCCGCCCCGGACACGAAGCCGCGGGGCACCGCAACCAACGCGCCGAAGATGCCGACCGGTGCGGCGTCGGTGGCGGCATAGGTGCCGGGCACGACGCGCGCGATGCCCGTCACCGCATCGACCTGTCGTTCGTACGCGCCGGCGGGCAGGAGCCAGGTGAGCGCGGCTGCGACGCCGACACCGCCGAGGAGCAAGACCAGCGGATGCGGCGCGCGGAACCTCATCATTCCGCCGGGGGACGCGTGGGCTGCGGCTTCGGGCGGAACGGCATGGTCAGCAGCGCGCCAATGCCCGTGTGCTCCTTCGGGTCCATGTGCGTATCGATGCCGTACACGAGCCGCGCGCGATCGATCGTGCGGAACGTGCCGAAGGTGCGATCCCAGAACGAGAAGATGTTGCCGAAGTTCGAGTCCGTGTGCGGCAGCACGTAGTGGTGATGCACCTTGTGCATGTCGGGCGAGACGATCACCCAAGCCATCGCGCGGTCGAGCCAGCCCGGCAGCGAGATGTTCGCGTGGTTGAACTGGCTGAGCACCACGCTCATCGCCTGGTACAGGAACACCATCCACAAGGGCGCGCCGGTCACGACCACCGCGAGCGCCGTGAACGCGAACCGCACCACGCTTTCACCCGGGTGATGGCGATTGGCCGTCGTCGTATCGACGTGCGTGTCACTGTGGTGGATCAGATGCAGCTTCCACAGCGGCGGCGTGTGGTGCGAGACGAAATGCGCGAGCCAGGCCGAGATCAGGTCCAGCATCAGCAGGCCGATGATCGTCGCGGCCGAGAGCGGCATGGCCGGGAGCCAGGACAACAGCCCGAACTCGCGCGCGATCGCCCACTCCGAGGCGCGGAGCAGCAGGAAGGCCAGCGCGAAGTTCACGACGATGGTCGTGAACGTGAAGAAGAAGTTCACCAGCGCATGCGGCCACTTCCGGTACTCGTGCCGGAAGAGCGGCAGCGCGCTTTCCCAGATCCAGAAGACGGCGATGCCTCCGGCGAGGATCATCGCGCGGTGGGCCGAAGGAATGGTGGCGAAGTAGTCGGCGATCGCTTGCATAGGCGCAGAATCTATATGGTGCTGGCTTGACTTTGAGTTAGTACGTCCTAACTTTGATGGCTATGACTCCGGTCCTCGACTTCTTCGCCCGCACTGACCCCGTCCTCGGCGCGCTGATCGCGACGACGTTCACTTGGCTGGTCACCGCGGCCGGTGCCGGCATCGTGCTCATCGTGCCCAACATGAGCCGGCAGTGGCTCGACGCGATGCTCGGCTTCACCGGCGGCGTGATGGTGGCCGCCAGCTTCTGGTCGCTGCTCAATCCTGCGATCGAGATGGCCGAGCGCATGGGTGTGCCAGGCTGGCTGCCCGCGGCGGTGGGCTTCGCGCTCGGCGCGCTGTTCATCTTCGCGCTCGACAAGGTGCTGCCACACCTGCACATCAACTTCGATGTGTCGAAGACGGAAGGCGTGAAGACGCCGTGGCATCGCACGACGCTGCTCGTGCTGGCCATCACGCTGCACAACATTCCCGAGGGTCTCGCGGTGGGCGTGCTCTTCGGCGGCGTGGCCGCCGGCATCCCCGAAGCGACGATCGGCGGCGCCGTCGCGCTCGCGATCGGCATCGGCCTGCAGAACTTTCCCGAGGGCATCGCCGTCTCGATGCCGCTGCGGCGCGCTGGGCTGTCCAAGTGGAAGAGCTTCGGCCTCGGCCAGGCTAGTGCGATGGTGGAGCCGATCGCGGGTGTCATCGGTGCAGCGGCCGTGCTGTTCATGCAGCCGATCCTGCCCTACGCGCTGGCGTTCGCGGCCGGCGCGATGATCTACGTGGTCGTCGAGGAAGTGATTCCCGAGACGCAGCAGGCGGCGAATACCGACATCGCCACGCTCGGCTTCATCGCTGGGTTCATCGTGATGATGGTGCTGGACGTCGCGCTGGGCTGAGCGGATGCGAGACGCGGACGGGAGGCCTCACGCAGGCTTCCCGCCCGTCTGAAGAAACGTCACGAAGTCCTCCGGCAGCCCGGCGGCCCGAATGCCGGCGATCGTCGCGGCGATGTCGTACTCGACGCGGACGAACTCCACCCGTGGATCGCCCGCGCCGAGCTCGAGCCGGACGTAGCCCGCGCGCCAGTCGCCGTCTTTCGGGCGACCCACGCTGCCGGTGTTGATGAAGTGGATGCCGTCGACGATGCGATGCCAGGGCTTGTGCGTGTGGCCGAACGCGATGACATCGCCGGACCCCAGTCCCACGAGTGCCGCCATCTTGCGGCAGAACGCGTCGTCGCGATCCGCGGTCCAGTACACGGTGTTGAGCGTCGGCGTGCCGTGCACGAGCACGAGGCGCGGGCCGGCGAGATGACCGCCCATCGGCTTGAGGTCCAGCGAGAACGGCAGCGCCGCGAGCGCGCGCTTCGACGCACCGTTGGTCGTGCGCAGCGTGTACTCGTAGGAGATGTGCGCGAGTTCCTCCTGGCGCGGCGTCTCCGAGCGACAGCCGCAGTGCTTGTATCCCGTCGCGACGGTGGAGTCGTAGTTCCCCGCCACGCCGGCGATGCCCCGCTCCGCCAGCCGTCGCACGACTTCATTCGGAAACGTCGAGTAGCCCACGAGATCGCCCGCGTGGACGATCGCATCCACGTCGCCGCGCGCGTCGATGTCGGCCAGCACGGCGTCGAGCGCCGGGAGATTGGCGTGGATGTCGGAGATCAGCGCGTAGCGCACGATGTCATCCCTGCGGCACGAAGTTGAAGAATCGTCGCCCCGCCCAGAGTGAGGCGTACACGAGGGCCACGAGGGCGGGCACCTCGATCAACGGGCCGACGACGGCCGCCAGCGCCTCGCCGGAGCCGATGCCGAAGGTCGCGACCGCCACCGCGATCGCGAGCTCGAAGTTGTTGCCCGCCGCCGTGAATGACAGTGAGGCCGTCGTGGGATAGTCGAAGCCCAGCTTGGCCGAGATGACGAAGGCCAGCCCGAACATCACGACGAAATACACGAGCAGCGGCACGGCGATGCGCAGCACGTCCAGCGGCAACTCAAGAATGCGGTCGCCCTGCATCGCGAACATCAGCACGATCGTGTACAGCAGGCCGAGCAGCGCCGTCGGACCGATGCGCGGAATGAAGCGCTCGTCATACCACTGCGCGCCGCGGCGCGCGACGAGGATGCGCCGCGTGAGGTAGCCGGCCAGCAGCGGGATGCCGAGGAAGATGCCCACGCTCTTGGCGATCTCGAGCATCGAGATGTCCACGACCGCCGTCTGCCCCCCGAACCAGCCAGGCGCGACGCCGAGGAAGAACCACCCGAGCAGGCTGTAGGTGAGGATCTGGAACACGGAGTTGAGCGCGACCAGCACGGCGGCCAGCTCCCCCGAACCACAGGCCAGTTGGTTCCAGATCAGGACCATCGCGATGCAGCGCGCCAGTCCGATGAGGATCAATCCATTCCGGTACTCAGGCATGTCGGGCAGGAAGATCCATGCGAGCGCGAACATCACGATCGGCCCGAGCACCCAATTGAACACCAGCGATGTCCCAAGCAGCTTCGTATCGCGCGCGTGCGCGCCGATGCTCTCGTAGCGCACCTTCGCGAGCACGGGATACATCATCCAGAGCAGGCCCACGGCGATCGGTACGGAGACCCCTGCCACCTGCACGCGGTCGAGCGCGGCGCCGAGTCCCGGGAACAGGCGCCCGAGCGCGAGGCCGAGCAGCATGGCGGCGATGATCCATGCGGGCAGGAATCGATCGAGCGTCGAGAGGCGGCGCATCACGGAGGCCGGCCCTCCCGAAGCCACACTCACCTGCGTCACGCGCCGATCTCCCGCACCATGACGACGGCACTGGCCGGACAGGCGCTGGCAAACTCCACGGTCGATTGCACGTCGGCGGGGACCTTCGCCCGCTCAGTCTGTCGGAAGCCAAACGACGGGAAGTAGTGCTCCGCCGTCGTGGTGAGCAGGTAGAGCGCCTTCGCGCCACGGGACTCCGCATCGGCAATCACGCGCGAGACGAGTGCGCGCCCGAGGCCTTTGCCCTTCCACGCATCCGCGACCGCCACGGAACGCAGCAGGGCGTACTGCCCAACGCCGCAGCGCTCCGTACCCGCGACGCCGACGATCGCGCCGTCGTGCTCGGCGACCACGAAGCACTCCAGTGCCTCGCGCACGCCGTCGAGCGGAAGTTTGTTCTCGACCAGCAGCGCCTCCACGCGTGGCAGGTCCGCGGCGGTAGCATCTCTGAGCAGTGGCGAGGTCGTCATCATGGGGCTGTTCGGCGAAGAAGCGGCGGTCGTTTATGCGGTGGTCACGCGGCGGGCTTCGTCGCGCGCACGAAGCCGCTGAGGAACTTGCCTTCCATTTCCCGCGAGAAGCGCTGCACATCGAGGCCCGTGCCGGCGAGCAGCGCCGAGGCGTCCTCCGCCGTGTACACGCGCGTCGGCTCGATGCTCGGATCCTCGAAGCCCACCTCGCGCAGCAAGCGCAAGAACTCCTGCTCCTCGAGCGCGCCCGCGACGCAGCCCATCCACAACTCCATGTTGCGCCGCACGTCCGCCGGCACCTCGCCGCGCACGATCACGTCGCTGACGGCGAATCGGCCACCTGGCTTGAGCACGCGGAACGCCTCGGCCAGCGTCTTGCGCTTGTCGCCCGAGAGATTGATGACGCAGTTGGAGATGATCACATCTACCGACGCGTCCGGCAGTGGGATCTGCTCGATGTGGCCTTTGAGGAACTCGACATTCGTGGCGCCGGCCTTCGCCTTGTTCTCGTTGGCGAGCGCGAGCATCTCGTCCGTCATGTCGAGGCCATACGCCTTGCCCGTCGGCCCCACGCGCTTGGCCGAGAGCAGCACGTCGATGCCGCCGCCGGAGCCGAGGTCTAGGACCGTCTCGCCCTCGTTGAGGTTGGCGAGCAGCGTCGGGTTACCGCAGCCCAGCGAGGCCAGCAGCGCTTCGGCGGGAATGCCGGCAGCCTGGCCTTCATCGTAGAGGTCGGCGGTGATGGGATCCCACGAGGCGGTGGAGCTGCCGCAGCAGCCGCTCGAGCCATCAGCCGGTGTGCAACAGGCCGCGCTCGAGGCGACCCCGCCTGCAGTGATTGTGCCGGCGTTTGCCGCGTTGTCCGAGGCGGCGATGCCCTCGGCTACACGACGCGCAGCCGCACCGTAGCGCTCGCGCACGGCATCGCGCAGCGGCGAGACGGGATCGCTGTTGGGGTCACGGCGCTTGAGGGATTCCATACGAAGCTCCTTGAACAAGAAATCTTGATGAATATGGCGAAACAAAAGCGCGCTCAGCAGCAGCTGGCGATGAGCCGCCGGCCGGACGCCGGACGCAGCGCGGCCAGCAGGCGCTCAGCCTCCACGATGGCCTCGCGATTCAGCGTGTAGTACGACCAGCGCCCTTCGCGGCGGTCCGTCACCACGCCCGCATCCTTGAGCACCTTGAGGTGATACGACAACCGGGACTGCGCGACGTCCAGATGGTCCTGCAGGTCGCAGACGCAGTGTTCGCCGTCGAGCAGGATCCGGATGATCTCGAGGCGCGCCTCATCGGAGAGCGCGTGGAACAGCTCGGCGCTCCTGGCATTCGTGGCAGCGATCGCAGTGGTCATGGCCGGAAGCTACCAAGAAATCTTGATATGTCAACCAGCAAGAATTCTTGATTCGTGAGCAGGCGCCGCCGCCGTCAGTACTCGCGCGCGTGCAGCAGGTCCCAGGCGGGCACCAGCAGGCCGATGCCGCCGCCGACGAGCGCGCCCACGCCACCGAACACGAGCTGCTGCCGCGCATAGAAGGCGGGAGACTGCGTCGTCGCGGGCTTCAATTTGTCTTTGGTCTCGAGCGATCGTGCGTGCACGACGCCGACAAGGCCGCCGAGCGCGACTCCCCAGCCCACCGAGCGACGAAGATTGCGGCGCTCCAAGCGCAGTACGTCGGCCAGATGCACGGCGAAGCGGGCCTGGCCGTCGGACGAGGCGTCCGCGGCGGCGCGGCGGGTACCGATGAGCGAGTCCCCGTCGAGTCGGACCTCCCGGAGCCGCAGCGACGCGTGCTGCGTCTTAACGCGGGCGACGCGAGTCTCGAGCAATTCGCGCTCCACGAGTGCGCGGCGCTCCGGCGGCATGACGTCAAGCAGACGCTGCGCCATGAGCGGGGACGCGACCAGCAACGCGCCGGCGAGCGATGCGGCGGCCAGCAACACGCGATGTCGATCCATCATGAGGGGAAACCTAGCCCTCGGACCATCCGGATTCCACGAACTTCAGCCCCAGAGTGCCGCCTCCGGCGGCGACACCAGGCTGCCAGCGAACTGCAGGCCGGGCTCGCGGTCCTTGGCCAACAGCAGCGGTCCATCGAGATCCACGAACTCGGAGTCAGTGGCGAGCAGCATGGCGGGCGCCATCGCCAACGAGGTGCCGAGCATGCAGCCAACCATGACCTGCAGCCCACGCGCGCGGGCCATGCGCGCCACTTGCAGCGCCTCCGTGAGTCCGCCGGTCTTGTCGAGCTTGATGTTGATGGCCTGATACCGCTGGGCGATCTCGTCGAAGCTGCGGCGATCGTGAAAGCTCTCGTCCGCACAGATGGGAATGCTCGTGCGCACATGATCCAATGCCGCATCGTCTCCGGCAGGCAGCGGCTGCTCGATCAGCGCCACACGCGCGGCTTCGCAGGCGGCGAGGTTCTCGCCCAGCGTCTCGGCGCGCCACGATTCATTCGCATCGACGATCAAGCTGGCGTCGGGTGCACCCTCGCGCACGGCGCGGATGCGCGCCGCGTCTCCGGCGCCTCCCAACTTCACCTTGAGCAGCGGACGCGCGCGCGCCGCCTCAGCCGCAACTCGCATTTCTTCCGGTGTGCCGAGGCTCAGGGTGTACGCGGTGGTGACGGCGCCCGGCGCCCGGGTACCCGCGAGCTCCCAGGCGCGGCGCCCACTGCGCTTGGCCTCGAGATCCCAGAGTGCGCAGTCGAGTGCGTTCCGCGCGGCGCCAGCCGGCATCTCTCGCTGCAGCGCCACACGATCGAGCCCGTGCTCCACCAGCTGCCACTGCGCCTCGATCACGGCCTCGACGCCTTCGACCGTCTCGCCGTAGCGTGCGTACGGCACGCATTCGCCACGCCCCACGTGCTCGCCCGCACGAATCGTCGCGACGACCACCACCGCTTCCGTGCGACTGCCGCGCGAGATGGTGAATCGGCCCGCGATCGGCCAGCGCTCGACGGCGACCTCGAGGCGCATTCCCTTACGAATTCGGAAAGTCGCGCCGGATACGCGCGACGATCGCGTCCACCCCGAAGCGAACGGGGTCAGTGGCCGGCAAGCCATGCTCGGCTTCAACGCTCGTCAGGTACGCCTTCGCTTCGGCTTCGCCAAGCGCTTCCGTGTTCACGGCGATGCCGACGCAGCGGATCTGCGGATTGGTGAGCTGGCCGCAACGTACGGTGAGGTCGATGACCTCTTGGATGCTCGGCAGCGGATGCTTCACGCCCCGCATGCTCTTCCGCGTGGGCTCGTGGCAGACCACGAAGGCGTCGGGCTGCGCCCCGTGCAGCAAGCCCAGCGTGACGCCGGCGAAGGAGGGATGGAAAAGCGAACCCTGCCCCTCGATGAGATCCCAGTGCGTCGGCGCCGCATCCGGCGAGACCCACTCGACGGCGCCCGAGATGAAGTCGGCGACCACGGCGTCGATTGCCACACCGCGCCCAGAGATGAACACACCGGTCTGCCCCGTGGCGCGGAAGTCGGCGTCAAAGCCCGCGTCGCGCATGCCCTTCTCCAGCGCGAGCGCCGTGTACTTCTTGCCCACGGAACAGTCCGTGCCGACGGTGAGCAGGCGCATGCCGCTGCGCTTCGTGCCCTTGCCGGTGTCGAAGCGCTGCGTCGAATGCCGCACGTCGAACAACGCGCGCCCGTTGCGCTGCGCCGCCTCGGCGATCGCCGCCACGGAGCCCAAGCGGACGTGCAGACCGCTCGCGACGTCCATGCCCGCGTCGAGAGCTTCGACGATCGTCGTGACCCAATGGTCCGGCAGGATGCCGCCGGCATTCGCCGCCCCGACGATCATCGTGCGCACACCAGCGGCACGCGCGGCGGCGACGCTCATGTCGGGAATGCCGAGATCGGCCTTGCAGCTGGGATACCGCAGTTGGCCGAGGCACCACTCCGGGCGCCAGTCGACGATGCCTTGGGCGGTCTTGGCGGCGAGCGCGTCGGGGACGTCGCCGATGAACAGCAGGTAAGGATGCGCGATTTCCATAGGGTCTCCGCGCGGAGTGTACCCAGCCCGGGGGCTGGCGGCAACGGCATTGGCGGCAGTCGCTCGTGCCGCATCACCGCGCCATAACGCAGACGGCCCCACAAGCGCGATGCTTGCGGGGCCGTCTGTGTTGCCGGAGTGGGCCTGGGAGGAGTTGAACCTCCGACCTCACGCTTATCAGGCGTGCGCTCTAACCACCTGAGCTACAGGCCCGGCGAGCCTTGAAATAAAGCGTGGAAGCCCCTGTCGGTCAACCGTTTGCGC
>PNKF01000060.1 GCA_013822285.1 Gemmatimonas sp. | reverse complement strand
CGAAGTGCGTGGCGGCAAGATTGTCGGACAACTCAAGGACGTCGCCTACGTCATGCGCACGCCGGAATTCTGGAACTCGATCGACCTCATCGGCGGCAAGTCGTCGTACGAGCTTGGCGGCACCTTCAACGACGGCAAGGGCCAGCCGGGCCAAGCGAACGCCGTGAGCCACGGCTGCCCGCCCTGCCGCTTCAAGGACATCAACGTCATCAATACGGGGGTGTCGCTGTGAGCGCGCATCCCTTTGCCCGCGAGCCCAAGCGGCTCATCGCTCGGCGTGAGGCCGAGCGCCATGGTGTGCTCGACGAAGCCGTCGTCCTCTCGCGCGCCGAGTGCGAAGACATCGTGCAGCGCGCACTGCGCGCGTCCAAGGCCGATGCCTGTCGCGTGTCGGTCAACAGCACGTACGACACCAACGTCCGCTTCGCAGACAACCAGATGTCCACGTCCGGCATCACGGACGACGCGTCGGTGAGCATCACCTCGTTCATCGGGAAGCGCAGCGCGACGGTGCTGACCAACGACACATCACCGCGCGGCCTGGAGCAGGCGGTCGCCCAGTCCGAGGCCTTGGCACGGCTTGCGCCAGAAGATCCCGAGTCGCTGCCCGAGCTCGGGGCGCAGCGCTACGTGGAGATTCCCGCTTGGTTCGACTCGACGGCGCAGTTGAGCGCCGAGGATCGCGCGCGTGCAGCATTGTCTGCCCTCGAAGTCTCCCGTCGCGCCAACGACCTCCAGGTCGCCGGCTTCATCGAGTGCAACGCGTCGGCGCGGGCCATCGGCAACAGCGCTGGGTTGTTTGCGTTCCACCGCGGCACGCGCGCCAACTACACCCTGACCGTGCGCACGGCCGATGGCACAGGCTCCTCCTGGAGCGGCGCCGACGAGAACGATTGGAGCAAGATCGACTTCCGCGCCATGGCCACGCGCACCATCGAACGCGCACGCGCCTCGCGTGAGCCACGCGCCGTGGAGCCTGGTCGCTACACGGTGATCTTCGAGCCGCAGGCCTCCGCCGACTTCCTCGGCGCCATTCGCGGGACGCTCGGTGCCCGCGCGGCCGACGAAGGGCGCTCGGCGATGGCCAAGCCCGGCGGCGGCACGAAGGTGGGCGAGCGCATCCTCGACTCGCGCGTGTCCTTCGTCAGTGATCCGGCCGATCCGCAGGTGCTCAGCGCCCCCTTCGACAACGACGGGCTCCCACTGCAACGCGAGACCTGGATCGAGAACGGCGTGCTCAAGCAGCTGTCCTACGATCGCTTCTGGGCGCAGAAGCAGGGCGTGCGCGCGACGGGCGGTGGCGGCGGATTTGGGGGTGGTGGCGGCGGCTTCAAGATGCTTGGCGGCGATTCCTCCGTCGACGCCATGATTCGCGGCACCGAACGCGGCGTGCTGGTCACGCGGCTCTGGTATCTGCGGGCGGTCGATCAGCGCACGCTGGTGTATACCGGCCTCACCCGTGACGGCACCTTCTTGATCGAGAACGGTCGCATCAGCCGCTCCATCAAGAACTTCCGCTTCAACGACTCGCCGCTGCTCATGCTCAACAAGGTGGACGCCATCGGCCCCACCATGCGCACCGACGGTGGCGTGTTTCCGGCCATCAAGGCGCGCGACTTCGCGTTCACGTCTTTGTCGGACGCGGTGTAATGGTCAGCATCGCTCGGCTCCACCGCATAGGACGGCGCTGAGCGATGCCCCATCGCTACCCTTGGGCGCGTTGGTCCGACCAACGCCTGCTGCTCCTCAAGCTCCGCGACCTGGGCCTGCGCCTGGAGGGCACCTGGGTCGGGAGCTGCGTGGATGAGCTCTACGCCGAGCTCGACGCACGCGACATTCGCCTGAAGCCGCACGTCTGGGTGAGCGACGAGTGGTTCTCGCCCGGTGGGGTGAGCGGCTTTGCCGTGCCGTTCTATTTGCTGCACCCGCGCCTGATTCGCCTCGAGAAGAGTCAGCTCATCGAAGTCGAGGGCGGCTCGCACCACGAGTGCATGAAGATCATGCGCCACGAATGCGGCCACGCCATTCAGCATGGCTATCAGCTGCACCGTCGCCGCGAGTGGCAGCGCCTCTTCGGGAAGTCGAGCAAGAAGTACCCGGAGGCGTATCGACCTAACCCCGCCAGCAAGCGCTACGTGCAGCACCTGCGCCGCTGGTATGCGCAGAGTCACCCCGACGAAGACTTCGCGGAGACCTTCGCCGTGTGGCTGAAGCCGCGCAGCGACTGGAAGCGACGCTACGCCGGCTGGCCCGCACTGCAGAAGCTCGAGTACGTCGATCGCCTCATGCAGGAGATCGCCGGGACCGTGCCGCCCGCGCGCAATCGCGAAGTGGTCGATCCCCTGCGGTCGAACAAGACGACGCTTTTTGAGCACTACACCTACCGGCGCGCGATATATTCGGTCGAGTATCCGCAACATTATGACGAAGATTTGCTGCGGCTCTTCTCCAGCGATCGGCGTCATCGCCACAAGCCCACCGCCGCCGGATTCCTGCGGACGCATCGCGCGGACATCCGCCGCATCGTCTCGCGCTGGACCGGCGAATACCAGTTCTCGCTCGACCAAGTGCTCACCGACATGATCGGCCGCGCCCGCGAACTCAAGCTCCGCGTCGTCGGCTCCGAACGCCAGCTGCTCACCGATTTCATGGTGCTCCTGACCGCGCGTACGATGAGTTTCCTCGTGGGCCAAGGGCGCCGGGACTGGATCGCCGTATGAGGAAGCTGCGCATCCTCGTGCTCACGCACCCGGATCTGGCGCCGCCTGATGTGCTGAGCTCGCTCTCGCCCAAGGAAGCCTTCGAGATCAAGACCGAGATCGACGTCATCACCACGCTGCGCAAGCTGGGGCACGATGTCCATGTGCTGGGCGTACAGTGGGAACTGCGGCCCATTCGCGAAGCCGTCGACGTCCTCAAGCCCGACATCGTCTTCAACCTGCTCGAGGAGTTCCACGGCGAGACGACCTACGACCACAACGTCGTCGGCTTCCTCGAGCTCATGAAGGTCCCGTACACCGGCTGCAATCCGCGCGGGCTCATGCTCTCGCGCGGCAAGGCGCTCTCGAAGAAGCTCCTGCACTATCATCGCATCCGCACGCCGGACTTCGCGGTCTTTCCCATCGGCCGCAAGGTGCGGCGCCCGCGCGACCTCGCCTTCCCGCTCATCGTGAAGTCGCTTATCGAGCACTCCTCGACTGGCATCAGTCAGGCGTCGGTCGTGGATTCCGACGAGAAGCTTGCCGAGCGTGTCCGCTTCGTGCACGAGCGCATCGGCACCGATGCCATCGCCGAGCAGTTCATCGATGGACGCGAGCTCTATGTGAGCGTGCTCGGCAACGATCGGCTCCGGGCATTCACGCCCTGGGAGCTCGTCGCCGAGAAGGGCGAACCCGGCGAGCCGCTGATCGCGACGGCCAAGGCGAAGCACGATCTCGATTACCAGACCAAGAAGGGCATCGTCATCCGCGCCGCGCAGGAGCTGCACCCTGGCGTCGAGGAGCGCCTGCGGCACGACAGCAAGCGCATCTATCGCATCCTGGAGCTGACGGGCTACGCGCGCATCGACTTCCGCCTCGATGCCGAGGACCGTGCGTACTTCCTCGAGGCGAATCCGAATCCGGACATCGCCGAGCACGAGGAGTTCGCCTCTGCGGCCAACTTTGACGGCGTCGGCTACCCCGGGCTGCTGGAACGCATCATCCGCCTCGGCCTGCGCGACGCCGACTGACGCGGCCGATACTTCCGAAGGCGTCGGGCGCAGGGCCCAACGCTTTCCCTCGGCTCCACGTAAGTCCAGAAATGTCCCGATCTTCTCCGATTCGCCGGGCCGCGCGCGCGCTGCTCGGCGTTGTTGCCCTTGTCGGCTCCGCCAGCTGGGCCCCGCTCGACGCGCAGGACGTCACCGAGCGGCCCGCCCCGGCGTCCGAGCCGCGGCTGCGCGTCTTCCTTGACTGCCCGACCGGCGGATGCGACCGCAACTACCTCGTCACCAACCTGCCGTTCGTGCTGTGGACGCAGGATCGGCTCGACGCGGATGTGCACGCGCTGATCACCGGACTCAACACCGCCGCCGGCGGCACCGAGTACACCATCGCCCTGCTCGGGCGTGCGGCATTCGCCGCCCGCAGCGATACCCTGCGCGCCACCATTGCGCCCAACAGCACCGACGAGATGCGTCGGCGCGAGATGGCACGCGTGCTCACCATCGGCCTTCTTCCCTATGCCGTGCGCGTCAGCGACACGGGGCCCTTCTCCGTCCGCTACGAAGCGCCGCCGGCGCCTGATGGCGGTATCGGCAGCGTCATCCGCGATCCCTGGAACTTCTGGGTCTACCGTCTGCGCGCCAACGGCAGCGGCAACGCCGAGTCGCTGAACTCGTCGTACAACATCAACGGCAGCGTGAACGTCAGCCGTACGACCGAGATCTGGAAGCTTTCGCTCAATCTCTACGAAGAGTACCGCGCGAACACCTTCACGCTCTCGGACGGCACCGAGCCGACCTACATCCTGCGCTCCTCTGACGCCTCCGCGCGCGTCGTCCGCAGCATGACCGACCATTGGTCGATCGGGGCACGTGGCATCGCCGGCCGCTCCGATTTCCGCAACCAAGACGGCTTCGGCGGGCTCGACCTCTCGGCCGAGTACAACGTGTATCCGTGGAAGGAAGCGACGTCGCGCCAGCTGATCGCGGCCGTCGCAATCGGCGGACGTCACTACAACTACAGCGACACGACGATCTTCGACCAGGTGGCTGAGACGCGCCCAATCGCCCGCGCCATCCTCTCGGGTGAATCCCGGCAGCAGTGGGGCACGCTCGACGGCGCGCTACGCTACACGCACTACCTGCACGATGCCGCGCTCTACAACGTGAGCTTCAACGGGCGCGCCCAGGTGCGCCTCACGCGCGGACTGGCGCTTGAACTGCGCGGCGATGCCGCGAAGGTGAACGACCAGCTCTATCTGCGCCGCGGGGGCGCCACCGACGAGGAAGTCCTCACGCGCCAGCGCGCCTTGGCCACCAACTTCCGCATCGGTGGGTCGGTGGGCCTCAGCTTCACGTTTGGGTCCATCTACAACACCATCGTGAATCCGCGGCTCGACGAGCTCGGGACCTGAGCCCGCTACCTGCGATGGCCGTCAGTCGCTGACGGCCATCGCGAAGGTCACGGTATTGCCGCCAGGCTCGCGGACGCAGATCTCGTCCATGCCATAGAAGGTCTTGCGCCGCGGAAACACCACCGGCGCGCCCTCGACCGCTTCGATGGTCGCCTCGAGATCCATGACCTCGAGAAACAGGAAAGTGCCAGCGCCGGGCGCATCGGCCAGCGCCGGAATGTCCGCCGCGACGCTCGCGCGCGTCTGGTACATGATCTCGAGCCCGCTCTTCTCGAAGATCACGAAGCCGAGTCGTCCGTCATGCGGCACCTCGGCCGTCTTCTCGAAGCCCAGCGCGTCCCAGAACGCCAGGCACGGCTCGATCTCGTCCACCAGCAGCACCGGCGTGATGCGCTTCAGCCAATTGGCCATCGTCAGTTCCCCTGCCGCGACGCGGCATGCTTGCGACGGATGCGCTCGAGGCCGTCGGCGATTTCGGTGGCAGAGACCCAGCGTCCGCGCAGCATCACCCCGCTGCGTCGCGTGAGGTGTTCGAGGTCCGTCGTCGGATCGGCGTCGAGCAACACAAGGTCGGCCCACTGCCCCACGGCCACGGTACCGAAGTTGCCGTCCCGCTTGAGACTTTCGCGTACATAACGCCCGACGTTGCGCGTGCCGCTCTCCAATATCTGCTGCGGCGTCAGGCCCGCCGCGCGCGCCACCTGCAGTTCGCGGTGCAACGCATACCCCGGCACGTTGAACATCTGCGGCGAGTCGGTGCCCATCAGCAACGGGGCACCTGCGTCCGCCAGCGCCTTCAACATCTGCCGACGCAAGGCCAGGTATCGCGCGCGCCGCTCCGGCGTCATGCGCTGGTTCTCATCCGCGAGGGAGCGACCCCGCTTCTGGTTCATCCATGTCGTCACTTGTTGCGCCGACACGTACTGCATCTCCGGCAGCGCGGCGAGCGCTTCGGCGGTAACATCGTTGTAGAAGTTCTCCCAGAGGTACATCGTCGGCACGTTCCAGACGTTGCGCTCCCGTGCCATCTGCGCGAGGGCGGCGAACTTCGACGGATCGATCGCGTCGATGACATCACCCAGCTGGCCACCCGCGCGATACACCGACGAGTCGCGCACGGCGGCCTCTAGGTAGCCGTCCACGTGATCGATGGTCGCGATGCCGGTCTGCATCGCGTGGACGATGCCCACGTCCACGGGAATGTGCCCGCCGTAGGTCAGCCCCTGCGCACGCATCTCCGTCACGGCGGCGTCCCACGTGGCGCGACTCACGCCGGGGTGGATCTTCACGAGGTCGTAGCCCGTTGCTTTGGCCTGACGCACCAGCGCGACGGCCGCCTCGGGCGTCGGGGCGCTGTTGCCGTTCAGGGAAGGCGCCGCCGGAAAGAACTGCGGCCCGAGCATCGTACCGCGCGCGAGCTCGTCCTTCAGCGAGATCTGGTACGGCGCACCCAGCATCCCGCGGATCGTCGTGATGCCGTTCGCGACATAGAGGAACATGATGTCCTCGAGCTGCTCGCGCGTCGGATTGCCAGGCGGCACGTGCGCATGCATCTCGGCCAGCCCCGGCATCAGGAACTTGCCGCGCGCATCGATGCGCGTCACGCCGGCCGGCACCGGGGTGGACACACTGGGGCCCAGCACCGCGATCTTGCCGTCCCGGACAATGACCGTGTGGTCCGTGAGGCGGCGCGTGCCGTCCATGGTCAGCACGGTCGCATTTGTGAACGCGACCGGCGCGGGCGGCGTGGCGGGCGCCTGCGCCGAGAGCTGCAGCGGCAGGCAGAGCGCCGTGCAGACGGCCAGACCGCGGCCAAGGACAGTGAGTCGGGACATCGAGAGGCTCCGGATGTGGTCCGGCGCGCGGCGTGGGGATGGGGGCGCGCGCTGAAGTCGGCATTAACTTACGCCACGATGGAATCCGCCGTTCACTCCGAGCCGCGTCGCGGCATCTTGGGCCTTTCCTGGCGTCAATGCGTCGCGCTCATCGCGCTCGGCAACGCCTTCGTCGCCACGTATCTGCATCTCTGGAAGATCGGCAAGGCGGGTGCGCTCGCCTGTGGCGGCGGTGGTGGCTGCCAGATCGTGCAATACAGCCCCTGGAGCTACTTCTTCGGCGTCGACGTCGCGCTCATCGGGGCCATCGGCTACGCCACGCTGTTCGTGGTGGCCGTCATCGGGAGCCTGCCGCGCTTCGAGGACGTCCGTGGATTCGCGCTGGCGCAGATGGCGCTCGTCTACCCCGCCGTGCTGTTCACGCTGCGGCTCAAGTGGGCGGAGTTCTACAAGCTCAAGACCTTCTGCCCCTGGTGCGCCATCAGCGCGGTGTCCATCACCGTGCTGGCGGTGATCGTCACCATCGAGTGGCGTCGCCTTCGCGCAGCGTCCTGAGCCCCGCGCGCGCGCCGCATCTTCCCTGAAACGCCACGCGGGGACCGACAGCTGCCGGTCCCCGCGTGTGCGATGAAGCTCCAGTGGCCAGAGTCGGAATCGAACCGACGACACGCGGATTTTCAGTCCGCTGCTCTACCAACTGAGCTATCTGGCCGTAAGTCCTGAAAGCTAAACACGTTGGGGCCTTGGCTCAAGGACGCAACCCCACGGCGTCCCTACGCGTCTTATCCCGTACGGGGCACCCGCCCCTCTCGCCTTCCGCCCCACCCTCCCGCATGCCTCGTTCCCTCGCCGCCCTGCTCGCGGCGCTGCTCTTCCTCGCCCCCGACGCGGACGCCCAGCGCATGCGGGCCGCCCCGATGACCCCGGCCGCCCTCCGGACTCGCCTCGAGGTGTACACGGCCGACTCCATGCGCGGCCGCATGACCGGCAGCGCCGACCACCGCCGCGCTACCCAGTACATCGCCAACGAACTCCAGCGACTCGGCCTCCAGCCCGCCGGCGACGACGGCAGCTTCCTGCAGCGCGTCCCCCTCACGCACACCGCGCTCGACACGGCGACCACCTATAACGTCGTGGCCATCCTGCCAGGCAGCGACCCCGCATTGCGCGGTGAATATGTCGCCCTCGGCGCACACAGCGACCACGTGGGCGTCGGACGTCCCGTCGATCACGACTCCGTCCGCGCCTTCCAGCTCGGATTGCGGCGTGCACAGCTCGCCGCCGGTGGACGCATCACCCCCGAGGTCTACGCATCGGTGCGCGTCGACATGGACTCGCTGCGGCGGCGCCAGCCACGCCCACGGCTCGATTCCATCTTCAACGGCGCCGATGACGACGGCAGTGGTGCCATGGGGTTGCTCGAAGTCGCGCGTGCGTTGGCCACCGAGCGTGGCATCCGTCCCAAGCGCTCCGTGCTCTTCGTCTGGCACACGGGGGAGGAGCTCGGACTCTTCGGCGCCGAACACTTCACCGACCATCCGACCGTCCCGCGCGAACAGATCGTAGCGCAGGTCAACGTCGACATGATCGGCCGCGGCGGCCGCGGCGAGGAACGCAACGGTGGCCCGCACTACCTGCAGCTCATCGGCTCACGGCGCCTCTCCACGCAACTCGGCGATCTCGTCGAGGAGGTGAACCGACGCGGCCGCTATCGCTGGGAGTTCGACTACCAGTACGACGCGCCCGGGCACCCCGAGCAGTTCTACTGCCGCTCCGACCATTACATGTACGCGCGCTACGGCATCCCCATCGTCTTCATGACGACCGGCAGCCATGCGGACTATCATCAAGTCACCGACGAAGTGCAGTACATTGATTTCGAGAAGCTGGCCCGGGTCACCAGGTTCACGCGCGATCTTGCCGTCGCGATCGCCAATCGGCCCGAACGTCCCGTCGTTGATCAGCCCCGTCCCAACCCACGCGGCACCTGCATTCAGTAGTGCCGCCCTCGCCTTCCGTCCTCCGTTCCTGATGCGACTCATCGCCACCGCCCTCGCTGTCCTTGCCCTGAGCTCATCGCTCGCGGCCCAAGGGCCCATCCGCGTGCCTGTCACGGTCGACACGCTGCCTAACGGACTCACGCTCATCATCCATCAGGACATGAGCGTGCCCGTCGTCACCACCAACGTGTGGTATCACGTCGGCTCGGGCGACGAGAAGCTCGGGCGTACCGGCTTCGCGCACCTCTTCGAGCACCTGATGTTCATGGGCTCCAAGAATGCGCCGTATCCGCAGTTCGACCGCCTGCTCGAGGCGGCGGGTGCGAGCAACAACGGCTCGACGACGACGGATCGGACCAACTACTACGAGTCCGGTCCGGCCTCTGCCCTGCCCCTCATGCTCTGGCTCGAAGCCGATCGCCTGGGCTGGATGCTCGAGACGATGGACGCGCCCAAGGTGGACCTGCAGCGCGACGTCGTGAAGAACGAACGCCGACAGAGCTACGAGAACCAGCCGTACGGCCTGGCCTTCGAGCATCTCGTCGCGGCGATCTACCCCAAGGGCCATCCGTACTCGTGGAGCACGATCGGCTCCATGGCCGACCTCTCCGCCGCGTCGCTGGACGACGTGAAGGAGTTCTTCCGCACCTACTACGCGCCGAACAACGCCAGCATCGTCATCGCCGGCGCCGTGAACGTCGATTCCGTGCGTGCCCTCGCCCGTCAGATGTTCGGCGAGATCCCGCGCGGCCCGCGTATCGAGCGTCCGCGCCCGACGCCGTTCACGCTGCGCGACACCACCATCACGCTCGAAGACCGCGTACAGCTGCCGCGCGTCTACCTCGCCTGGCACGCCGTGCCGGAGTTCTCCGCGGACGACGCCGCCCTCGACATCGCGGCCTACGTGCTCGCCGGCGCCCGCAACTCGCGGCTCACGCAGGCGC
>PNKF01000059.1 GCA_013822285.1 Gemmatimonas sp. | reverse complement strand
CGCCGAGAAGCGCATCTTCCCGGCCTTCGACATCGCAAGCTCCGGCACGCGCCGCGAGGAGAAGCTCTACAAGGCCGAGCAGATCGACGCGATCTACACGCTGCGCCGTGGCTTGCAGCAGATGCCGCCGCAGTCGGCGATGGAGTGGCTGATCAAGCGGATCGCGGGGACGACATCCAACGATGCGCTGCTTGCGGGGCTCTGATACAACAGCAGATGTGAGACATGAGCTGTAAGATGTAAGAAAGGGGGCTTCGCCGATGCTTTGGCGAAGCCCCCTCTTATATCTCACATCTTACATCTCACATCTGCTGTTTGGCGATCTCATCCCACAATCCCGCCATCGCCCTCATCCCCTTCTCGAAATTCTCCACGCTCATCCATTCGTCCGGTGCGTGCGCATTCTCGCCCGGCAAGCCGAAGCCGACCAGCAGCACCGGCGCCCCAAGAATCGTCGCGAAGTCATTCACGACCGGGATCGATCCGCCTTCTCCCGTAATCACCGGCGTCCGCCCGAACGCAGCTTCGAGTGCGCGAGACGCCGCCTCGTACAGCGGTCCATCGAGTTCCGCGCGCCAGGCCCGCCCGCCATGCAGCTCCGTGACCTTCACCGTCACACCCTTCGGCGCGTGCTTCATCACATGCCGCTCCACCAGCTTCGCGATCTCCTTCGGGTCCTGGTCCGGAACCAGTCGGCAGCTGACCTTGAGCATCGCCTGCCCGGGCAGCACCGTCTTCGCGCCTTCGCCGGTGTACCCGCTGAGCATGCCATTCACTTCGCAGGTCGGACGATGCCACAGCTTCTCGAGCGTGCCGTAGCCGGGCTCACCGCCCAGGGCCTGCACATCGAGATGCTTCATGAAGTCCTGCTCGTCGAAGGGCAGTTCGCGTAGGCCTGCGCGCACGGCCTCGGGAAACGGCCGCACCTTGTCGTAGAAGCCGTCGATCGCGATGCGCCCATCGGCATCGTGGAAGCTCGCCACGATGCGCGCCAGCGCCGTCGCCGGATTCACGACCGCACCACCGTACATCCCGGAGTGCAGGTCAGAGTTCGGGCCCGTCACATCCACCTGCAGGTACGCGAGTCCGCGCAGCGAGCTCAGGATGCTCGGAATGCCCGGCGCGAACATCGTCGAGTCGCTGATGACCACGGCGTCGCACTTGAGACGGTCCCGATGCGCCTTCACGAAGTCGGCGAGGTGCTCGCTGCCGACTTCCTCCTCGCCTTCGGCAAGCACGATCACGTTGACCGGCAGCGTGCCGCGGGTCGCGAGATGTGCTTCCAGCGCGCCGATGTGCAGCCACAGCTGGCCTTTGTCGTCCACGCTGCCGCGCGCATAGATGTTCCCGTCGCGGATGGTCGGCTCGAAGGCCGGCGAGGTCCAGAGCTCCAAGGGCTCCGCCGGTTGCACGTCATAGTGCCCATACACCAGCACCGTCGGCGCGCCCGGGGGCGCCTTCCGCCATTCGGCCAGGACGATCGGATGTCCCGCCGTCTCAATGGTCTCCACCTGCATGCCGATGCGCGCGCACTGCTGGTGCAACCACTGCGCCGCGGCCCGAACGTCGCCCTTGTGCTCGGAGCGCGCACTTACGCTGGGGATCCGCAGGAAGTCGAAGAGCTGGTCGCGCAGACGCGTATCGTTGGCGTCGAGCCACTTCGCGAGCGCCGGGTCGAGCGAGGTCTTGGGAGTCATCGGGTCTTCAGGGGATCGTTGGGGTCCGCGGGCCATGTGCCGCGCCAGTCACTGAGCGTCCAGGCGCGACGCAGCGTCAGCGTGTCGCCGCGGTAGGTCACGGCCGTCAGTGCGCCCGGCGTGGCTGCCGCGAAATGCGGACGCAGCGAATCGACCAGCGCGGGGTGCATCGAGGTATCCGGCACGACCAGCACCAGGGTCGCACCCGGCTGCGCGCGATCCTGAAAGCGCGGCCAAAGGTCGTACTGATTGCGACGGCCGAGCAGGTTGATGGCGCTGACTTCAGGATGCGCGGGATCGTGCCAGGCGAGCAGGGCGGCCTCCTGATAGCGCGCGGTGGCGAGAAAGCGCGGCGCCGCGGACGGCACGGCCCCGGTCGCCGCAGGGCCCGCGGACTCGAAGGCCGCTGGCGCCGTCGCGCTGACCAGCGCATCCCAGCCGCGCAGTCGTGCCGCCGGATCCTTCCGCGCCGCCACGGGCAAGAACGGAACCGCCACGTGCACAAGCACGATCGCGGTCAATGCGCCCGCCAGCCACATCGCCCGCCGCTCCCACACCGTGCGCAGTTCTTGCTGCGCAGCCGCGAGCAACACCAAGGTCGGCAACCAGCCGATGGCCGGCCAATTCGCCTCGACGCGACGCCGCGTCGCGCTGTAGATGAAGAAGCCGAGGCAAAACAGCGCAACCTGCGCCAGCGCGAATCGACGCGGCTCACCATTGGGGTCGTAGTCGCGGTAGATAGCCGCCACGAGCAACACGAAGAGAATCGGGGTGACCAACCCGAGCTGACCGCCGAGCAATTCAAGCTCGCGCTGCCACCAACTCCCGTTGGAAACCGCATTGAGTCCGTGGCCGAGCTGGAAGCGGAAGGCGATCCACTCGTGCTGCGCGTTCCAGAGCAGCACCGGCAGCATCACCAGCGAAGCGACCAGCACGGCGACATACGCGCCGGGACGCCTGAACTGCACGCGCAGCGCCGGATGGATCGCGAAGGCGAGCAGCAGCGCGATCGGGACGAACACCGCCGTGAACTTCGAGGCCATCGCGAGACCGATCGCGACACCAGCTCCAACCCAGGCGATGAGCGCCGCGCGCGGCGTAGCGTCCGGGTCCAGCGCGCGCACGACGAGCATCAGCGTCATCGCCAGCGCAGCAAGCAGCGGCGCGTCAGGCGTCGCGAGCACGAAGCCGATCGTGAACGGCGTCGCCGCCAGCAGCAGCGCGGCAAAGCGTGACGCGCGCACGCCAGCAAGACGCTCCGTCGCCTCGGCGAGTGCAAACGCCGCAATCGCACCACAGAGCACCGGGAAGAATCGAACACCCAGTGTGATGTCGCCGAAGACCGCGGTACCGAAGGCAATCAACCAGGCGATGACCGGCGGATGATCGAAGTAGCCGAAGGCGAGATGCCGCGACCATTCCCAGTAGTACGCTTCGTCAGCGACCAGCGGGAGATTCGCGGCAAGCACCATGCGGACTGCGGTCGCGATCATCGTGATCGACACCGCTTGGCGTTGCAGTCGGGACACTTCGGTCGTTGTCATGCCCGCATGCTCCTACAAGTCGGCACAGGACTTGTTGATCTGCTTGCAGTCATCGCAGATCAACTTGCACTTCCGCCAGGTCAACGCAGGGCTGCCGCAGTAGTCGCAGGTCTCGCCGTTCGCGGGGCCATCGGGTTGGGTTGCGTACTTGGCCATGTGATCAGCCCTGCGCCGAGATCGATGCCATGAATTCACCCATGCGTGTCGGACGACCTGGCTGCCAATCGGCGCCGAAGTGGACGCCGGGCTTCGGAAACAGCATGACGACCGTGGATCCCAACAAGAATCGCCCGAGCTCGGCACCCTGCGCGAGCGAGACGGCGCCGGCCCCCTCGAGCGGATAATCCCACGCGCGAATGCGGCCCGGTCGCGGTGGATTCACCACCCCGTGCCACGCCGTCGCCATGCTGCCGACGATCGTGGCGCCGACCAGCACGAGCACGAAGGGCCCGACGGCGGTCTCGAAATGGCAGACCACGCGCTCATTGCGGGCAAAGAGACCAGGCACGCCGCGCACCGTTTCAGGATTCACCGAGAACAGCGCGCCTGGCACGTGCACCATGCGCGTGAGACGCCCCGCGAGCGGCATATGGATGCGGTGGTAGTCGCGCGGGCTCAAATAGATGGTCGCGAAGCTACCGCCGGCAAATCGCGCCGCACGTTCAGCGTCTCCGCCAAGGAGCGCCGTCGTCGTGTAGCTATGGCCCTTGGCCTGCACGAGGCGGTCGCCGTCGAGCGCACCGACTACGCTCACGGCTCCGTCGACGGGGCAGACGAAGTCCGCCGTGGCCAACGGGCGCGCACCCGCGCGCAGCGGTCGCGTGAAGAACTCGTTGAAGCTGCGATAACTCGCCGGATCCGGCTGCTCCGCTTCCGCGAGGTTCACATCGTAGCG
The DNA here is from genome assembly GCA_013822285.1 of Gemmatimonas sp. GTDB lineage: Bacteria > Gemmatimonadota > Gemmatimonadetes > Gemmatimonadales > Gemmatimonadaceae > Pseudogemmatithrix. The sequence goes on along the minus strand of PNKF01000059.1, from coordinate 5,770 downwards.
CGACGCGAACCAACGGATCGCCGCTGTGGTCAGTCCGCCGAGCTCGGCACGCGCAAACGCGCCAGCCGCCGCGGTCAGCAGCTGCTTCGGAAGGAGGTACTGGAGCGCAACGAAGGGAGTAGGCATATTCGCGGGCGTCCGTGAAAGCTAACCGGACCCCTAGGCCGCACGTGCGGCTCACGTCCGCCACGTCCTGGATCACGCCATGCCCATACAAGAACCCTGGAACACCATCCGAGAATTCGCGGGACTCGTCCTGCTCCTCGGTGTCGTCGTCTGGGGGCTGGTGAACGTGCGCCACCGGCTGCGCCCCTGGTACCTGATCTTCTGGGGCGCCAGCGCCATCGTCTCCCTGCCGATCACGGTATACCTCGTGACCGAGGCGCGCGCCGGCAACTTCTCGGGCTGGGGCGGCCTCGGCATGGTGATCATCCTGCTGCCGGCGGCGTTCGTAGCCGCGCTGAGCGTGACGGCGCTGCTCACGCTGGCCGTGCTCATCCCGCGCTATGGATTCAACGAACAGTCACCGGAAGCGCGCGAGGCCGAACGGCAGCGACGGCGCGATCCGGCGGTCGTTCGCGCCAAGGCGATTCGCGACCTCAAGATCTACGCCGTCATGATCGCCATCGCCCTGCTGATCCTGAAGCTGCGCGCCTTAGGGCGCTAGCAGAGGTCGTCGCACTTCGAGAAGCGCGCGGCCGGGGCGCTGGCCGTGGCCGCGTCGAGCTTGCTGCGCAGCACCGATGCGGATCTGCGGACGCTGTCGCCGGCAGTGACCTGCGCCGCGAGCGGAGCGGTACCAATGCTTGCCATCACCGCTGCCGTGAGCATCACACCAATCGTCCGTCGCATCACTCCCCCTTGGGTCGTCGATACTCCGCGGTATCCACGCGCTCAAACGCCGACATCGAATCCGACTTGAACACGCGGAACAGGTACCACAGCGACGGCATGAGCACACAGGCACCGCCCACCAAACCATAGCTGACCAAGCGCAGCGTGATCGCCGGTGCCGCCGCCGATTCGATGGTGTGTACACCCGGCACCAGATAAGGTGCCTGTGCCAAGGCCCATCCCCACATCAAGGCAGAGACCTGCGCGGCGGCCGCCAGGCGCGCCAGGCGATATCGCCGCGTGAGCAGCGCGCCGATCGCCGTCACGGCCAGCACAGCCGTGACCAGCTGGAACGGCAGCGCCCACGGCTGCGTCAACAGCGAGCCCATCACCGGCAGTCGATCGCGACTACCCAACAGCAGCGCGATCCCCGCAAACGCGCCCACAGCGATCGCCGCGGCGATCGCCATGCGCCGGAAATCTTCCTGCAACTCCTGCTCGTGGACTTCGACGCAGAGATAGACCGCCGCCAAGAACGCAAACACGGCCAGCGTGAGCCCGCCGATCGCAAACGCAAACGGTGTCAGCCACGGGCGCAGGTACGTCGCGAGAAAGTCGCCACCCACCGGCAAGGCCAGCGCCCCGCTCACCAGCGCGCCGACGCAGACGCCCAGCAGGATCGGTGTGATCGTACTCGAGATGGAGAAGATGCGGCCCCAATACTTCTGCACCGGCGACTTCGTGGAATCGTAGGCGCGGAAGGTGAACGCCGACCCGCGTAGCACGATGCCCACGAGCAACAAAGAAATCGGGATGTGCAAGGCGACCGAGAGATGCGCATACACCGGCGGAAAGCAGGTGAAGAGCAACACCACCACGAGAATCACCCACACGTGGTTGGCCTCCCAGATCGGCCCGATGCCTTCCTCGATCGCCGCCCGTTGCCGCGCCGCGCGCGGCCCGCGCGCGAACAGGTCCCACACACCCGCGCCGAAGTCCGCGCCACCCAAGAGCACATAGGCGTTCAGCGCGAGCATCGTCACGCCGGCGAGGACGTAGGCCAAGGTCACGGGACGCGCATCTCCTGCGTCATCGGCTTCGTCTTCAGGATCTGCGCCCACAGCAGATACGCCACGACGACCCCGAGGAAGCAATACAGCAGCGTGATGCCGATCAGCGGATACACCAAGCCCGGCATCGGCGTCAACGCATCCTTCGTCCGCATGAAGCCGTACACGATCCACGGCTGACGTCCGACTTCTGTCACCACCCAGCCCGCTTCCACCGCGATGAAGCCCGCGGGCGTCAGTAACGCCAGGAACGTCAACAGCGGCCGCGACTCCGCGACCTCGCGCTTCCGCCACCAGAGCACGAGCACCCACAGCGACGCCAGCATCATCAGCGTGCCCAATCCGACCATGACCTGGAACGCGAAGTGCGTGATCGCCACGGGCGGCCAGTCTTCCTCAGGGAACGCTTCCAGCCCCTTCACCTCGGCGTCGAGGTCCGCAAACGCGAGGAAGCTCAGGGCCTTCGGGATTTCCAGCGAGTACGGCGTCTCACGCGTCGCTTCGTTGGGAATGCCGCCGATGCGCAACGGCGCGCCGCGCTCGGTCTCGAACTGGCCTTCCATCGCCGCGAGCTTCGCCGGCTGGTACTTCGCCACGAACTTCGCGCTGATGTCGCCGGAGATCGGCTGCAACAGCGATGCCGGGATCGCCACGAGCAGCGCCACGTGCAGGGCGCTCCGATGGAACACATCCTGCGGATTCTTGCGCAGCATCCACGCATGGATGCCCGCCACCGCGATGCCTGTCGTCGCAAACGCGGCCAGTGTCATGTGCAGCGCCTGATGGAACGACGCCGGATTCAACATCGCCGCGATCGGATCGATGTTCGTCGGAAGGCCGTTGACGATCTCGAATCCCGTCGGCGCGTTCATCCACGCATTCGCGAACACCACGAAGATGCCCGACACCGTACCGCTGACCATCACCGCCACACCCGCCCACCAATGCGCCGTCGGCGAGAGCTTCGTCCAGCCATACAGGTAGATGCCGAGGAAGATCGCCTCGGTGAAGAACGCGAAGCCTTCGAGCGAGAACGGCATGCCGATGATCGGACCCGCGTACTCCATGAACTTCGGCCAGAGCAAGCCGAGCTCGAACGACAGCACCGTGCCGCTCACCGCGCCCACCGCGAAGAGAATCGCAGTGCCCTTGCTCCATCGCTTAGCCAGATCCAACCACACGGGATCGCCCGTCTTCAGCCACTTCCGCTCGGCCAGCACCATCAGCGCGGGCATGCCGATGCCGATCACCGCGAATACGATGTGGAAGCCCAGACTCAAGGCCATCTGAGTGCGGGCGGCAAGCAAGTCGGTCATCGGGGCCTATTCGAAGTCGAGGGCGAGATCGAGGCTCGGGGCACTGTGCGTCAACGCCCCAATCGAGATCCGGTCCACTCCGGTCTCGGCGATGCCGCGGACCGTGTCTAGCGATACGCCGCCGGATGCCTCGGTCCATGCCCTGCCTTTCGCCAACTCAACGCATTCGCGCAGCGCGTGGTTCGGCATGTTGTCCAACAGCAGGGCCTCAGCCCCCGCCGCCAGTGCCGCGCGCACCTGCGCCACCGTGTCGCACTCGACCTGCACCAGCATGCCCTTCGGTGCGTACTCCCGCGCACGGTGCACGGCCACGCCCACGTCGCCGCCACAGGCGGCCAGATGATTGTCCTTGATCAGCACCGCGTCGGCCAGCGTCGCGCGATGGTTCGTGCCGCCGCCGCAGGTGACTGCGTACTTCTCCAGCATGCGCCAGCCAGGCGTGGTCTTCCGCGTATCGAGGATCTTCGCCGAGGTGCCGGCCACCGCCTTCACGTACTGGGCCGTGAGCGAGGCCACACCCGAGAGTCGCTGCGCAAAGTTCAGCGCCACTCGCTCCGCCGAAAGCAGGCCGCGCGCGCTGCCCGAGAGATGCAGCACCACGTCACCCCTCTTCACCGACGTGCCATCGCGCGCATCGATGCGGATCTCGACGTGTGGGTCGAGCTGCTTGAATGCCGTGACCGCCAGCGGCACCCCGGCGATCACGCCATCGCGCCGCGCCACCAGGTCCGCCCGCGCATGATGCCCCGGCGTCACGGTGGCCAGCGTCGTGACGTCCTCGAAGGCACGATCCTCCTCGAGCGCCACGCGCACCAGCGCCGTCAGCGCACCGTCATGCAGCGGGAAGCCAGTCGCGGCGCCGTTGGGCATCACTCGCCCGGATCGACGCCCGGGCCAGGCGGCGTCGCCTTCGACCCACCGATGCTGACCATGCGCTCGATCGCCAGCTTGGCCTTCGACGCGATCTCCGGCGCGACCGTGATGCGATGTTCCAACCGCTCCAGCGCGCCGAGCACCTTCGGCAGCGTCGTGACCTTCATGTACGCACAGCTGGCGCGCTCATTGGCCGCGTAGAACGTCTTGCCGGGATAGGCCCGCTCCAAGCGGTGCAGGATACCGACTTCCGTCGCGACGATGAAGCTCTTCGCGCTCGATTCGCCCGGCCGCTTGATCATCCCTTCCGTGCTCAGGATGTGCACGCCCTCGGGATCCACATCGCCGGCGCTCACCGCTTCGACCACGCTCGTCGCACAGCCGCACTCGGGATGGATCAAGAACTCCGCCTCCGGATGCAGCTTGCGCTGCAGCCGGATGTTCTCGGGATCGATGCCGGCGTGCACATGGCACTCACCCATCCACACGTGGATGTTCTGCCGCCCGGTCACACGACGCACATGGGCGCCGAGGAACATGTCGGGGAGGAAGAGGATCTCCTTGTCCGCCGGAATCGCGTTGATCACTTCGACCGCATTGCCCGACGTGCAGCAGTAGTCGCTCTCCGCCTTCACTTCCGCCGTGGTGTTCACGTACGCGACCACGACGGCACCCGGATGCTCGGCCTTCCAGGCGCGCAGCTGCTCGGCGTCGATCGTGCTCGCCAGCGAGCAGCCCGCAGCGAGATCCGGCAGCAACACCGTCTTCTTCGGCGACAGGATCGCCGCCGTCTCGGCCATGAAGTGCACGCCGCAGAAGACGATCACCTCGGCGTCGGTCTTTGCGGCTTCGCGGGAGAGACCCAGCGAGTCGCCGACGTAATGCGCGACATCCTGGACTTCGGGGCGCTCGTAGTTGTGCGCGAGCACGACCGCATTGCGCTCCTTGGCGAGCGCCTTGATGCGGCGCTGGAGCTCGGCGATCTCTCGATCGGTGGCTGTCTGAGACATACCGAAAGCTACCGAAATCCACTATCATTCGCGCCCTGCCACCCGATGCCCCGATGGCGGCGCGCACGACGCGCGCCGTAGGGCGTCCCCCCGGTGGCTGGTCGCGCGTCCCCGCCCCGGTGTGGCACCCCGACGGCGCATGGACCTGACCATGACCCAGTCCTCCGCAGCTCCGGTCTCCGCGTTCCTCGCGCGGCACTACCGCCACTTCAACGCCGCCGCCCTCCTCGACGCGGCCGACGGCTACGTCCGGCATGTCGACCAGGGCGGCCGGATGCTCGTCACGCTCGCCGGTGCCATGAGCACCGCCGAACTCGGCCGCTCCCTCGCCGAGATGATCCGCGCCGGCAAGGTGCACGCGATCTGCTGCACGGGCGCCAATCTCGAAGAAGACGTCTTCAACCTCGTCGCGCACTCGCACTACGAGCGCGTGCCCAACTATCGCGAGCTCACCGCGGCCGACGAAGTGGCCCTACTCGAGCGGCACCTGAATCGCGTCACCGATACCTGCATCCCCGAGCACGAGGCGATCCGGCGCATCGAGGCGCAGATCCTGCGCGAGTGGCAGGCCGCCGACGCGGCGGGCACACCGCGATTCCCGCATGAGTTCCTGTACCGCTTGCTGCTCGACGGTTCGCTCACCCCGCACTTCGACGCCGATCCACAG
>PNKF01000058.1 GCA_013822285.1 Gemmatimonas sp. | reverse complement strand
TTCGCCGTCGCGGCCCTGGAAGCGAATGCGCTGCGCGACCAGCACCTGCGGGTCCCAGCCACCGATCGGCGCGATGTACACGAAGCCATCGTCATCGATGTAGGTGATGATGACGCCGATCTCATCGATGTGGCCGGCGAGCATGATCGTCGGGCCGCCCTTCGCATTCACCACGGCCATCGAATTGCCGTGGACGTCGGCGTGGACTTCGTCGGCGAAGGTCTTGGCCTCGTCGCGCCAGACCTTGGCGGCGGCGGACTCGTAGCCGGAGGGACCGGGCGTATCGAGCAGCTTCTTGAGGAAGGTGACGGCGGGCGGCTTGAGCATCGGTGGGGTCCTCAGGCGACTGGCACGGCGTGCTTCGCAGCGTCCGTGATGGCCTGCGCGAAGGATGGGTCGATCGGTGAGAAGAGCTGCGGATTGAAGAGACGGGCCATGACTTCGATGCCGTCGATCAATCGCGGACCTGGCCGGGACGCGAAGGCATTGGCATCGAGCGCAAAGACCTGGCGATCCCGCGCAAAGGCCCAATCGTCGAGACCGAGCAAGCGTTCCGCCTCGTCGATGGCGCGCGGCAGGTCGTAGCCGCAGGGGGCAATGAGGAGGATCTCGGCCTCAGCCGCACGAACCTGCGCGAGCGTCTTCACCACCGAGTGCTCGCCGGGCAGGGCCAGCACGTCGATGCCACCGGCGCGCTTGATCATTTCCGGAACCCAATGCCCGGCAGCATAGATGGGCTCGCCCCACTCGATGACCGCCACGCGTGGCCGCGGAGCCTTCGCGGCCTTTAGCGTCTCATGCACGCGGCGCATGCGCATGCGTGCGCCGGCCACCCATTCCGTCGCCTCGTCGGCGAGGCCGAGCGCGTGGCCGACGGCCACGATGTCCTCGAGCACGCCATCAAGCGAGGTGGCGGAGAGCGTGAGCACCTGCGGCGGCGCGTCGAGACGCGCCGCGACGGCGCGCACGTCCGTCTCCATCACCGCGCAGACTTCACACAGCGCCTGCGTGAGGATCAGGTCGGGCTTGAGCGCCCGGATGCGTTCTTCGTCGAGCGTGTAGAGCGGTGCTCCGCTGGCCGTGATCTCACGGACCTGCGCATCCACCACACCGGGTGCCGCGTCGGCGTCGATCGCGGTGCGCGTGACGCGGACGCGCGAGTCGACCTGCGGCGGGTAATCGCAGCAGTGCGTGACGCCGACGAGGTGCTCCATGGCCCCAAGCGCGGCGACGATCTCCGTGGCGCTGGGCAGCAGCGAGACGACGCGCATCAGCGTCGCGCTCGCGGAATGGGCAGCATCACCAACGTGAACACGAAGGCCATCAAGCCGAGCGAGAAAGGCGCCAGTCCGCCGCCGCCCATGTAGGTGACGATCCCCATCAGGGCGGCCGCCTCACCCACGGCCCAGCCGATGATCAAGTACTGCGCCAGTTTGTCCGGCTTTGCGATCTCGAGCTTCGGACGGATGGCCAGGGCGACCGTGACCGCGATGACGAAGAACACCCGTGCGACCCAGCGTAGGCTGTCGCCGGCGTCGCCGAGCTCGAACGACGGCGCCATCCCGAAGCGCGGCCCGAAGTACGCGATGCCCGCAAACATGAACACGCCGGTCATCAGCGCGATGCGAATGATGAACAGGTTGCGCGTGGGCATCGCTTATCGCTGCTCGTACACGGCGCGGCCGCCCACCCACGTCGACAGCACCTGCGTGCCGAGGATGTCCTCGGTGGGCACGCGCATGATGTCGCGGTCGAGCACCACGAAATCCGCGCGCTTGCCCGGCGTCAGCGAACCGAGCTCCGCTTCCTGGAAGCCCGCGTATGCCGCCCACAGCGTCATCGAGAGCAGCGCTTCGTCGCGCGTCATGCGTTGCTCCGGATACCAGCCGCCCGCGGGCCAGCCGTTGCCGTCCTGTCGGGCGACCGACGCGTTGAAGGAGATCAGCGGATTCACGTACTCGACGGGGAAATCCGAGCCGTTGGGGATCACGACATTCGTGTTGAGCAGCGAGCGCCAGGCGTAGGCACCGCGCAGGCGGCCTTCGCCGAGTCGGTTCCCGGCCCAGTACATGTCGCTGGTCTGGTGCGAGGCCTGCATCGAGGGAATCACGCCCAGCTGCGCGAAGCGCGGGATGTCGTCGCTGTGCAGGATCTGCGCGTGCTCCACGCGGAAGCGGTGATCGGCCGTGGGACGCGCCTTGAGCGCGGCCTCGTACGAATCCAGCACCAGGCGGTTGCCGCGGTCGCCGATGGCATGCGTGTTCACCTGGAAGCCCGCGACCAGTGCGCGGTTGGCGACATCGCGGATGTGTTCCGCCGGCGAGACCAGCAGGCCGCTGGTGCGCGCGTCATCCGTGTACGGCTCGAGCAGCGCCGCGCCTCGCGATCCCAGCGCGCCGTCCTGATAGAGCTTGATGCTCCGCACCCAGAGCGTGCCGTCGTACCCGCCCACCAGCGGACCGCGGCGGAACCAGGCCTCGATCGTCGGCTGATGGTCGGAGATCATCGCATACAGGCGGATGTTGAGCTTGCCCTCGCGACCCAGCTCCTCGTACAGCTCGAGCGTCTGGCCCGACGCGCCGGCATCATGCACGCCCGTGAGCCCCCAGCGGTGCATCTCGGCGATGGCCGCGCTGATCATGTCCTTCACCTGCTGCCGCGTCGGGTTCGGCACGGCGCGCGCGACCAAGCCTTCGGCGTTGTCGACGAGCACGCCCGTCGGATTGCCCTGCGCGTCCTTGATGATCTCGCCGCCGGCGGGGCTCTGCGACGCGCGCGTCAGATTCGCGGCGCGCATCGCGGCGGCATTCGCCAACACCGCATGGCCGTCCACGCGCGTCAGCATCACCGGATGGTCAGGCACGGCACGTGACAGCGCATCGTGCGTGGGCCAAGCCGTGTTGCCCCAATCGTTCTGGTCCCAGCCGCGGCCGAGGATCCACTGGCCCTTCGGCGTGTTCCGCGCGCGCTCGACGACACGCGCGATGACTTCGTCGTACGACCTCGTCTCGTTGAGATTGACGGCCAGCAGCTTGTCGCCGAGCCCGACGACGTGTGCGTGGGCATCGGTCATGCCGGGAATCACGCTGCGACCGCCGAGGTCGATGGTGCGCGTGTTGGCGCCGGCGAGTGCACGGGCACCGGCCGCATCGCCAGTGAACACGACGCGGCCGCCGCGGATGGCCATCGCCTGCACGATCGGACGCGTCGCATCGGCCGTGTAGATGCGGCCGTTGACGACAATGACGTCAGCGGACGCCGGTGCTGCGGTCTGTGCGGACGAGGCGAGGGGAAGGGCGACGAGCGCGAGCGTCGCGACGAACTGGCCGAAGCGTGACATGGAAAAGCGGTCTCGAGTGAGGTCGATCACAAGCGGCGGCAGACGGCTATCACGGACGGAACCGTCGGGTGACAATAATGGTATGGATAGCAGTCTCCTTCACGGCATCCCCCCAACCATTGTCGGAGCTGAAAATGTACATCCGTAACGCAGCGGCGCTGGTCTTCGTTCTCACGTTGGCGCCGATGGCGATTGACGCGCAGGTGCGCACGGCCGATAGCAGCCGCAGCGCGGAAACCGAGGCCGAGAGCCGTGCGCGCATGGCGCGCAAGGCGGCGGGCCTCACCGTCGGCCCCTGGGAGCTGCGCGGCATCGAACCGCCGAGCGGCGTGGACGTGTCGACGCTGCCCATGTTCTACGGCTTCATGCGCCGCGGCTTGGACGTCCGCCTCGCGCTCGAGAATGGCATCGGTATCTGGCGCCGCGAACAGAGCACGCCGGCCACCGGCGGGCTTGGCGGCACCCCTGGCGAGACGGTGCAGAGCTGGGTCGTAGCCCAGACGACGGCCGTGCGGTTCTATCCCGCGACCGACGCTGGTGCGACGTTCGAGCCCTGGGTGCTCGGCGGCGCCGGCCTCACGCTCGGCATCGATGATCGCGAGACCAACGGCGGTGGCGTCCTCGGCGGCAGCACCGGTGCGTCAGGCGTGGGCATCATTCCGGGCTTCTCGCTGCAGGGTGGAGCGGGCGCGGAGTGGTGGTTCAGCCAGTCGCTGGCGCTCAATGTGGGGGCGCGCTATCAGTGGACGCGCTTCTTCGAAGAGTTCGGCGGTGCGCGTACCTACCAAGGACCGGCCTACGAAGCGGGCCTGACGTACAAGTTCCGCTATCGGTAGTTTGGGCGGCGTGAGCCGCCCCACCGTCCTCGTCATCGGGTTGGGCGCCGTCGGATCCGCGGCGGCGCTGCACCTCGCTCGCGCGGGCGCCACGGTCGTCGGCTTCGACCGCTGGCGCCCGCCGCATCGTCTGGGCTCGACGCACGGCGAATCGCGCATCACGCGTGCGACCGCCTGGGAGGGCGCGCGCTACGTGCCGTTGGTGGCGCGCGCCCAGCAGCTCTGGGCCGACTTCGCGCAGGCGACGCAGCGTCAGTACTTCAGCGCGACTGGCGGGCTATTCGTCGGACTTCCCGACGAGTATCACGTGCAAGGCTCTCGCGAATCGGCGCAGGCGGCGCAGTTGCCATGCGAGTTGATCCCCGCACGCGAGATCGCAAGGCGCTGGCCTTGGCTGCGCGTGCCCGATGGCATGGTCGGATTCTGGGATCCCGGCGCAGGAGTGCTCGCGCCGGAGCGCATCGTGGACGATCAGCTGCAGATGGCGGCGCAGCTCGGCGCGACGCTGCACTTCGATACCGTGGTGCACGGCATCGAGACGACGAGTTCCGGCGTACGGGTCGGCACATCTCACGGCGAGCACCGTGCCGACGCAATCGTCGTCTGCGCGGGTGGTTGGATGTCGCAGTTGATCGGCTGGACTGGTCCGGATCTTCAGGTGGAACGCGTGACGCAACATTGGTTTGCGGAGACGGCAGCGCGCGTTGACGCGCCGGTGCTGCTGCTGAGCGATGGGCACGGCCACGCCACGGCGGTGTTTCCGGCTCAAGCCAAGCGCATCAAGGTCGCGGGCCACGGCTCGGGGCGCGTCGGCCCTCTCGATGCACTCGAGCGTGACGTGCGCGCCGACGACATTGCCGGTGCCGAGTCGTTGCTGCGCGGATATCTCCCGCAGCATGCGGGTGCGTACCTCGAGAGCAGCAGCTGCTTCTATACGAAGACAGCGAGCGGGCACTTCGTGATCGATCGCATGCCCGGCGCGGCGCAGGTGGTGTTCGCCAGCGCATGCAACGGCTACGGATTCAAGTTCTCCGCCGCCGTTGGCGAGGCGGTCGCCGCCATGGCGTTGGGCGACGAACCGCCGGTCGATATCTCGTCGTGGCGACTCCCCTAGCGCTGACGGCTCGAGAGCCACGCACGGCGGAACTCGAGCTGTTCGGCGCTCGGACTGCGGCCGGCGTCTTCGAAGGGCACGATTTCGACGCGGGGATTCGCGAGCAGCGTCACCGTCTTCGTGTGGAAGCCCGTGTCGCGTGACTCCCAGGTGACGTCGACCTGCTGCCCGGGTCGCAGCTGGCCGAGCACCCGCGCGACGTCCTCCGGCCCCTTCACGGCTTGCGTGGCGATCACGTCGATGCGGTCACCCGCATGGATGCCGGCGTCGTACAACGGGGAGCCAATCGTCGTCGGACCGGCGACAAGGCCAGCGGCGAGGATCGTCGCGTCTCCTATCCACGCCTGCTGCGGGGCGACGGGGCGCAGCAGGAACCCGGCCCGCGCCAGCAGCGTCGCGTAGTCGGGCAGCTCGCTCCCGTAGATGTATCGCGCGAAGAACTCCCGCGCGAAGGCCGTGTCACCCGCGACTTCGCCGAGTGCGGCCTGCACGTCCGCCACGGCATAGCCACGCTGCGGGGCGAGCGCCGCCGTCTGCGGCCCGAAGCGACGCCACATCAGCTGCATGAGCTCGTCGAGCGAGTGGCCGCGTGCGCGCAGCGTGAGATCGAGCGCCAGTCCGATGCCTTCGCCGTAGGTGTAGTACGAGATGAACATGTTGGCGCGATTGTTCGGATCGATGCTTGCCGCGGCATCGACGAACGGCGCCTGTTGGCTCATCCCGACCGGACCGAAGAAGCGTCGCCCCGGATGATTCGTCAGCGTGTTCACCGCGCCGGCGATCTGGCGCGCGTACTGCGCCGTGTTCGTGATACCCGCGCGGTGGATGACCAGCGGGCCATAGTAGTTGGTGAAGCCCTCGGCGAACCACAGCTCGCCGCTCATGTTCGCGTCGGAGAAATCGAAGGGCTCCAGCGCCGCGGGGCGGATGCGCTCCACGTTCCAGGCGTGGAAGAACTCGTGCGAAACGGTGCCCAGCAGCTGGGCGCTCGACTGCGCGAGGGAGTTCGATGACGTCAGCGAGGTCGAGTTGCGGTGCTCCATGCCGTCGCCGGCGCAATTCGGACGATAGCAGGCGATGAACGTGTAGTTGCCGAAGTCGAAGCGCGGAAATTCGCCGAACACGGCGGCCATCTCATTCACGACGCGCTTGGTGAGATCGGTGAAACGCGTGGCTTCGTCCGTGCTGCCCAGGTGATTGAGCGCCAGCCGCATAGTCTGGCGGGCGTTCGCTGGGCCCACCGACCATTCACGGACGTCGAGACGCCCGAGATGCGTCGGCGAGTCCATGAAGTACTGCAGATGCGGCGCGCGGAACGTGCGCGGGTCGGCGGTGGGCTCGAGCTGCGTGGCGATGCGCCAGGCGGTGTCAGGGGCCGTGAAGGTCGCGTAGATGGGCCGCGTGGCGAGCGCCGGCGCGTAGGCGAAGGTCGCGGGGATGTTGAGGTGCGCGCGGGTCGCGTCGATGCCGGCGTAGGTCCCATCCGCACGGTCCGCAAAGAGCGTGTAGCTGAAGCGTACCGTGCCACGATGGCCGCTGACGCGCCACACGTTCGGCGCGACGCGCTCGACCGGGAGGGCACGGCCATCGGCAGCCGAGGCGCGCACGCCGTAGACGTTCTTGGCGAAATCATGCGCGGCGTAGCGGCCCGGTGAGCTGCGGGCCATGCGGACCTCGAGGGCCCCCGATGGGACTTCGCGGAAGGTGAGGACCACCTCCGCCTCGCGATGCACTGCGTTCGGGAACGAGATCTCGGCGAGCGTCGCGTTGGCGGGAACCGCGAGCGGTCGCTGGGCGGCAAGCGGAGCGGATGCCGCAACGGCCAGCAGCAAGGCAGGGAAGAGGCGCATCGGAGTCGGGGACGAGGTCGTGACGTCCCGAATACTACAACAACTCGAACGCCGTCTCGCGCGAACGCCCCAGCGGCTGACTACTCGCCCTGCCCGACCGGCTTCGCCTCGCGAATCATCGCGATCGCCGACGTGTTGACGGCGACGTCGCCGATCTCGGCGTTGTCCGCCGTGAACACCGCACGCGCGATGCCGACGAACTTGCCGCAGTGGTGCAGGTAGTCGCTCATGCGCTGCATCGGCGCCACGTACATCACGCCGCGCAGCGACTTGCCGCCGATCAGCACCACTTCGACCTCGCGCTCGCCGGCACCCGCGCCGGCCTGGCCGACCACGGTGACGTTGGCGTCGGGCGCCGAGACCATGACGACGAGGTCGGTCTGGACGATCAAGTGACCTGGCGCCTCCTGCAGCTTCGGCCGGCGGGCGTCCACCATGTTCATGTAGCCGCCCTTGCGGTTCCCGAGGAACGCAACGAGCGACATGTCTTCGGCGATGTAGATCGAGCCCTCAAGCAGCGAGCCGTCGCGCAGCACGACGTGGATGCGCTTGCTCTCTTGGGTGCGGACGCGGCCGGTAGCTGGGGAGGTCATGGCAGGTAAGGTGGGGTTCCATGGACAGACGAACCAGCCCCCAGAAACGGCACGACAGGCCTTGCGGCCGGGGCCTGGTGCGCCGAGGCTTCGCCGATGCAGATGCGCCTTCTTGCCGGACTCGCCGTCGGACTCGCGGTTTCGTCGGCCCTCGGAGCCCAGACTCGCTCGCCGCGCTCCGTGCCGCTGCGCGACATCGCCTTCGAGCTCCACGCAGGCCGCGCACAGCTGGCCGAGGCCCGAGTCGACGTAACGCTTCGCGTCCGGGCCGATTCGGCGGGCGCCGTGCTGCTCTCGATGGCCGCCTGGACGCCGGGTTCGTACGACATCGCGAACTACGCCCGCGCCGTCTCGGACTTCTCGGCCACGGACGGTCGCCAGCCGCTCACGTGGGACAAGCTGGATCCCGACACCTGGCGCATCATGGCTTCGCGACCGGGGCCAATCGAAGTGCGCTACCGGGTGCGCACGGATGAACTCGATGTGGCCGGCAGCTGGAGTGAGGGCGACTTCGCGTTCGTGAATGGCACGAACGTGTTGCTGTATCCGGAAGGGCGTCTCGAGGCACCCGCCCGGCTGACGGTGCGCACCGAAGCAGGGTGGCGCGTCGCTACGGGCATGACGCCCGATGACTCGACGCATCGATTCCGTGCCTCGGACGTGCACGACCTGCTCGACCATCCGATCTTCATCGGCCGCTTCGACGTCGACAGCGCGCGCGTCGCCGACCGCTGGATGCGCTTGGCCACCTGGCCCGTGGGCAGCGTCAGCGGACCACGCCGTGCCGCGCTCTGGGATGCCCTCACGCGCAGCGTCGAGCCGCTCGCGCTCGTCTTCGGTGAGGTTCCGTGGCGTGCCTACACCGTGCTGCAAGTCGCACACCCGGACGTCAGCGGCATGGCAGCCCTCGAACACTCCGAGAGCGAGCTCGCCCTCGTCGGCACGCCATTTCTCGACGAACCGTTCGTGGCCAGCATTCACGCCCACGAGATCGCGCACGCGTGGAACGTGAAGCGGCTGCGTCCGGACGACCTTTGGCCCTACCGCTACGATGCGCCCCAGCCGACGCCGTGGCTGTGGATCAGCGAAGGCATCACCGACTACTACGCCGACCTCGCCCTGGTGCGCAGTGGCTTGATCGACGAGGCACAGTTCCTCGAGACCACGCTTGGCAAGATCGCCAGTGTCGCGGACCGCCCCGCGACCTCGCTCGAAGACGCCTCGTTCCAGACATGGCTCGGCATGCGCGATGGCACGGGCGATCTGTACTACGACAAAGGCTCGTTGGCCGGCCTCGCCCTCGACATCTTGATTCGCGACGCCTCCGACAATCGCAGCTCGCTCGATGCCATCATGCGCGAGCTGTACGAGCGCAGCTACAAAGCCGGACGCGGCTTCACGCACGACGACGTGTGGAACGCGATCGCTCGTGCGACGCGCGGCAAGGCCTGGGGCGACTTCGAGCGCCGCTACATCGACGGCCGCGAGGCCTATCCCTGGGAAGAATGGCTGCGATTCGGTGGCTGGCGACTCGTCGATGCGCGCATCACCGAACCGCGGCTCGGCGTGCTGCTGCGCAGCCATCCCGAGGGCGTGATGGTGACGGGACTCGATCCCGACGGGATGGCCGCACGCGCCGGCGTCGAACTCGGTGACGTGCTGGTCAGCATCGGTGGCGTCGCGACGACGGACCCGGAGTTCGGTCGGAAGTGGCGCGAGATCTGGGGCACGCGACCGGGCGTCGAGCTGCCGCTCGTCGCCATGCGCGCCGAGACGCGCCTGCCGCTCACCGCACGCGTGGAGCTGGACACTCGCGTGGAGCGCCGCATCGAACCTGATCCGGCTGCCTCGTCACGCGCCCGGCGCATTCGCACCGGGATTCTACAAGGGATTCCCCGGCCTTAGGGCGTGCCGCTGCGCATGCGCTGGACGCGATTCGTGCTCGCGGTGTCTCGCGCAGCGCGCGGCTGCTGCATCAGGCGCTCCACCTCGTCGAGCTCGCGCGGTACCAGCGCGCTCGGACGCTCCACGCCGCGCGCCGTGACGAGGTAATCGTCCTCGATGCGCACGCCGATGCCCTTGTAGCGCTCGAACGCCGCTGCGGTGCGCCGCAGATACGCCTCGTTGTCTGGCGTGCGCGGCAGGATCTGCGGCAACGCTTCGCGCACGTAGATGCCCGGCTCGATGGTGAATGCCGAGCCGAGGCCGATCGCGCCCTGTTCGTATTGGTCAGGATCGTGCACATCGAGGCCGGTGCCGTGGCCGAGTCCGTGCATGTAGAACAGCGCGAGCTGCGGGCAACGGCGCGGACGCTGACTGTTGCCGCAGTCGTAGGT
>PNKF01000057.1 GCA_013822285.1 Gemmatimonas sp. | reverse complement strand
GCGGGCTTCGTGGACTGGATCATCTCCACGGGCGCGAACCTGTATCACGACACGCACTTCGGCCTCGGCCTCTCGATGCACCGTGGCGACCCGCAGACGTCGGACACCGTGCTGCGCGAGGAAGGCGTGGTGCGCATCTACGACGTGTTCTTCGACTACGACGTGCTGCTCTCGACGGACGCGTTCTTCCGCAAGGTGATCCGCGCGCCGGAGTTCCAGCGCACGATGTCGAGCGCGGAGTTCCACCATCTCTGCGGCAAGTATCTCGTCGAGCGCGAGAAGGCCTTGGGCATCCCGCAGAAGTCGCTGCTTGCGGCGGCGTATCGCTGCGGCGTGCCGATCTACACGTCGAGCCCGGGTGACTCGAGCATCGGCATGAACGTCGCGGCGCTGGCGCTCGAGGGCGGCAGCTGCGTGATCGATCCGAACAAGGACGTGAACGAGACGGCGTCGATCGTGCTGAATGCCAAGCGCAACGGCGAGAGCGCGATCTGCATCATGGGCGGTGGCAGCCCCAAGAACTTCGCGTTGCAGACCGAGCCGCAGATTCAGGAAGTCCTCGGCATCGACGAACGCGGGCACGACTATTTCCTCCAGGTGACCGACGCGCGTCCGGACACGGGCGGCCTCTCGGGCGCCACGCCGGCGGAGGCGGTGAGCTGGGGCAAGATCGATCCGGACAAGCTGCCGGATGCCGTGGTCTGCTATCTGGATTCGACGATCGCGCTGCCCGTGCTCACGTCGTATGCCCTCGGCAAGAAGAAGCCGCGCAAGCTGAAGCGGCTGTACGACAAGCGCGACGCGCTGATGGCGCGGCTGCGCGCGGAGTTCGAGGCGGCGAACCACTAGGGCGATCGCGAGTGGTCGCGGCGTCGCGCCGCGACGTTCAATCCCCGGGATACCGCAGCATGGCGCGGCGCTGAGCTCAGGCTCAGCGCCGCGTTTCGTCATCGCGCTATGACAAATCCCTATTGACTTACTCGGAATTGATTTGCTAGACTACTCTCCTCGAATAAGCATTTGAGAACAATTCTCATCTTAGTCACAAGCTGATGAACTCCATCGTGTACCGCCTTCTCCCAGCCGTCGCGTTTCTTGGACTTTCGGCCTGTGCGACCGACGAGGTCGTCTCGCCGGTGCGCCTGCAGAACGAGGGCTCCCTGACCGTTGTCGCAACGAGCGCGTGGCAGTTCGTGAGCCTTGAGGACTCGGCGCTGGTGTCGCCAACCCCCAGTGCCAACGCCAGCACCGCCTGGGACATTGCCTTCCTCGGCACCAACGTCACGCTGAACGGTGGTGATGCCGGCCCGGGTGCTGTGACCGCCGCCTGCCTCTGCCAGAACGTTGCGGCCACGAACGAGCAGGTGCTCGCGATGACCGCTGAAAGCGAGTTCGCGGACTTCGATACGGTCACGGCGGTCCCCGCGGGGCTCAGCTTCGTGGCCGATGCACTGACGCCGGCGATCGTCGGTTGGTTCAGCGGCACGGGTGCAGCGGCCACGGCGGACGTGAGCAAGACTTGGTTGCTCCGCCTGAGCGACTCGACGTCCTACGCGGCCCTTCGCGTGAAGGCGATCGCTGCGCCCACTGCCACGCACGCCGGTTCGGTGACGCTCGAGTATCGCCTGCAGACGAGCAGCGGCGCGGCCCTCGGGGCTGCACAGGAGATCACGGTCAACGCGGGCGCCACCGGCGGCACGCGTGCGGACTTGAATGCTGGGACGACGACCACCGACAACAGCGCCTGGGATCTGCATGTCCAAGGCTTCACAATCCGCGTAAATGGCGGCATCAGCGGTAACGGCAAGGGTGGGGCGGCCACGACGGCGACGGCGTTCGCCGACCTGACGACGGCCGTGACCAACGCCAGCGCGTATCGCATCGACACCTACGCCGGCGTGTTCGGCACGCAGCGCTACTACCGCTACAACATCTTGGGCGACCATCGCATCTCGCCGACCTTCGATGTGTACTTCCTGCGTCGCGGCGCGACGACGTACAAGCTGCAGGTCACGTCGTACTACAGCCTCACCGGCGCGGCGCGGCACATCACGTTCCGCTGGGCCAAGCTCGACTGATGCGCCTGCGATTCTCGGTAGCGACGGCACTCGCTGCCGGCATCGTCTCGGCATCGCCAGCGGTTGCTGCGCTCCCGGCGCAGGAGCCGTCGGCGGCGCCGAGCGGTACGGTGAGATCTCGCGCTGATGGCCGCGCAATCGCGGGCGCGGAGGTGTGGCTGATCGGCGACGATACGATCCGCGTGCGCACGGACGTGAACGGCACATGGCGATCGACGCGTCCTGCGACGCGTTGGCACACCTTACGTGTGCGGGCGATGGGCTTCGTGGTGCTTGAGCGCTCGCGAACCGCTGAGCGCCTGCCCGCACTCGATGTCCAGCTCGTTCCGGCGGCCATCGCGCTCGACCAGATGGTCGTGAGCGCTGCGCGTCGTGAACAGAAGCTCGCCGATGCCGTTGCCACGATCGAAGTGGTCAACCGCCGCGATCTCGAGCGCACGGGAGCATCGGATCTTTCGGCTGTGCTCACCGAGCAGCTCGGCATCGAACTGCAGGGCGGGCATCCGGCCGGAAGCGGTGCCATGATGCAGGGCATCGGCAGCGAGCGCGTGCTCATCCTGCTGGATGGCCAGCCGCTGGCCGGGCGCCTCTCGGGCAACTTCGACCTCGCGCGGATTCCGGTTGGCATGGTCGAGCGCGTCGAAGTCGTGAAGGGCGCGCAATCGACGCTCTATGGCAGTGAGGCCATGGGCGGCGTGATCAACATCATCACGCGGCGCCCCGGGGGTGATGGGCAGCGGCTCGGCGCGAGCATGACGGGCACCATGGGCGCGCAGGGCCGCATGGACGGCGCGGGACGCGTGCAGTTGGCGCGCGGGGCCTTTGCGTCATCGGTCGATGTCGCGCGGCGCTCGCAGGAGTCGGCACCTGGTGTGGCGCGGAACGAAGGGGCGCAGGCCGCACGGCTCGATCTTGCCGCGACGCTGCAGTGGCGCCCCGACAGCGCGCGGCAGGCCGAAGTGGCCGTGCTCGCGCTCGACGAACGGCAGCGCTGGCGCACGGGGACCTTCTACGGCATCAGCGACAACGTGCAACTCAACGCGCGTGTCGGCGGGAGCTGGGCACGCGGGGCGCATCGCATCAGCCCGAAGCTCGCAGTCTCCGATTGGGACCACACGGCATACACGAGCGCATTCACGGCCCCGGTAGCCGGTGACCCCGGCGATCGGCAGCGCCAGCAGATCCTGCTCGGCGAACTGCTCTACAACGGCGCCTTCCGTCGTGGCGTCTCGCTGGACGCGGGCGTGCAACTACGCACAGACGCTATCGAAACCGACCGCGTGCCAGGCGGGCGACGCGCGCACACGTCGCTTGAGCCATTCGCGCAGCTGGAGTTCGCACCGCTGCGCGGGCTCGCACTGCTGCCCGGAGTGCGCGTGACGCAGAGCAATGTTTGGGGCACGCATGTGACGCCGCGCGTGGCGGCGCGTGCGCAGCTCGCCCGGCGTCTCACGCTGCGGGCCTCGTACGGCGATGGCTTCCGCGCGCCGGATTTCAAGGAACTCTTCCTGTTCTTCCAGAACACGAATGCGGGGTACGCGGTGCGCGGGAATGCCGCCCTGCAGCCCGAGCAGTCACGCAACGCCATGCTGGGACTCGAGTGGGCCACGGCCGGCGGCTACGTCCGCGGCCAGCTCTTCCAGAATACCTTCACCGACTTCATCGAGACGCAGATCGTGTCGGCGCCGAACGAGGCGCCGGTGTACGAGTACCAGAACCGCGATCGCGGGTGGACGCGCGGGGCGGAGTTCGAGACGGCGGCAAACCTAGTGGCGAGCGGTCGGCTGCGCGGCGAGCTCGGCTTCTCGTTGCTCGAGACACGTGACGAGCGCAGCGGGCTGCAGTTGCTCGGCCGCCCAGCCCGCTCGGGTCGCGTAGGGCTGCAAGCGGTGCTGCCCTTCGAACTTCGCAGCAGCGTCACAATCGTGCACACCGGGCGCACGCCTATGCAGCGCGACGACTCCACCAATGCCGTGACCAGCACCCGCGATGCGTTCATGCGCGTGGATATGCGGTTTGCACGGACCCTCCCCGTCAGCGGTCTCGAGTTCTCCGTCGGGGCCGACAATGTCTTCGATCGCCGGCCCCGCGAATGGGCGGGATTCACCGGCCGGCACGTCTACACCACCCTCACGTACACCCTCCCAGGACTTCGCTGATGTTCCGCACGCTCACTCTTCTTGCGGCGACTGCCCTCACCGTCTCCGCACAGTCACCCGCCCAGACGGGCACGATCGTCATCGCGCACGGCGGCGATTCGACCTGGAATGCCGGCGTTCGCGAGATTGCCGCGCAGGCGCAGACCGGCGGACCGGTCGAGGTCAGCTTCCTCATGGGTCCGGGCGCCGCGACGGCGCGCTTCCAAGACGCCGTCGCCAAGCTCGATGCCAAGGGCGTCACGCGCATCGTGGTGGTGCCGCTGCTGGTGAGCAGCCACAGCGGGCACTACGAGCAGATTCGCTATCTGGCCGGCGAGGACGTGCAACTCGACGAAACGATGGAGCATCATCTCCACATGGCCGGCATCGAACGCGCGGCCTCGCGCACGCCGATCGTGTTGACGAAGGCGTTGGACGGCTCGCACGAGATGGCCCGCGTGCTCGCGGACCGCGCGCTGGCGCTGGTGCGTGCGCAGGGCGATGAGCCGGCGCGTCGCGGCCTGCTCATCGTGGGCCACGGCCCCAACTCGGCGGAGGACTACGCCGGCTGGATGGCCAATCTTCGTCCGGTGGCCGACAGCGTACGGGCCTGGACGGGCTTCCGCGATGTGCGCCTCGAACTCGTGCGCGATGACGCACCGGCGCCGGTGCGCGCCGAGGCGGTGCTGCGCACGCGCGAGCTGATCGAGATGCAGCGTTTGATCACGGGGCGCGACGCGATCGTGGTGCCGGTGCTGGTGTCGAAGGGTCTGGTGAGCCGCGACAAGCTGCCGCGGGACATCGAAGGCACGGCATCGGTGTACTCGGGCGACCCGCTACTGCCGCATCCGGCGATGGCGCGTTGGGTGGAGCGTCGCGTGCGTGAATCGACGGCGATGGCGGTGACGGCGCGATAAGTGCTGCGCGCCTGCATCCGAATCGGACACAGGCGCGAGTAGATTGCCGAGGTGCAACTCCTCGACGGCAAATCGCTGGCCGCACGGCGGCTACCTGAACTCCGCGCCCGCGCGCAGGCACTCGCTGCCACGCGCGGGCGTGTGCCGTTGCTGGGCATTCTCGGCTTCGCCGACGCGAGCGGCCGCGTGCCACACGTCGCACCGAAGGTACGTGCGGCGGAGGCCTGCGGCATCGACGTGCAGGTCGTTGCGGTTCCCAACGGCGCGCCATTGGCGGAAGCGCTCACGGCGATGCGAGAGCTCGGCGCGCAGCCTGGGCTCGATGGGCTGTTCGTGCAGTTTCCCTATCCGGACGCGAGCTGGGGCGCGGAGATTGAGGCGCTGATTCCTGCCGCGCTCGATGTGGACGTGATGGCACCGTCGGAAGTCGAGCGGTACCGGCGTGATGCTGAGATGTTGCCTCCGGTGACGGTCAGCGCCGCGTTGATGCTCGTGGACGATGCGGCGCTCACGCTGGCCGGTCGCAGTGGCGTGGTAGTCGCCGAGCCTTCACCGTTTGCCGAGATGTTCCGCGTGGCCTTCGAGCGGCGCGGCGTGCGGATGGCGGGGCTGCTGCGCCCGGCGGATGCCGCGCAGTCGACCGTGTTGCGCGAGTCATCGCTCGTCATCGTTGCTGCCGGAGAGCCGAGCGTCGTCGACGCTCGAGTGCTTGCTCCAGGGGCCATCGCGATTGACGTCGGTTACTTCAATGCTGGCGCGCGGGGTGACATCGCGAACGCGGAAACCGCCCGGCACTTGGACGCGATCGTCCCCGTGCCGGGCGGTATTGGCCCGATGACCATCTCGGCGCTGCTTGAGCGCGTGCTCCTGTTTGCTCAGCGCACCACGAAGCCGAACGGAATCTCCACGACCTGACGCACGCGGTCGCGGCCCACACGGGCCGGCGTGAAGCGCAGGCGCGGCAGCACGGCGCGCACACTTTCGATGAATGCCGGGTGCGTGCTCTCGAGCACCATCAACGAGCCAAGCTCGGCGCGACCGTTCTCGTCGACGATGAAGCGCACGCGCACACCACCTTCGATGCGCGACTGCCGCAGGATCTCCGGGTAGCGCGGGAGCGGCGAGCCCGCACGCAACGCGGCCGGCACGTCCACCGACTCCGCGCCGAGTACGCCGTCGCCGCTGCCGAGTGGCGTCGCGTCTGTGCCCAGCGACGGCGCGCCGAGCCCGCCATCCCCGACCGGAAGGTCCATCGGAGGCGCGTAGTCCGTCGGAATGCCCGTGGGCACTTCCGTCGGCACGGCGACGGGCGGCACATCGACCGCCGGCACGACCGGCGACTTGCTCGGCTCCGTAGCCGTGCGCGGCGGGGCCGTGCGCGGACGAGCCGCTGCCGGCTTCGGCAGCGACGGCGCCATCAGCGGCACGATGCGCGTGCTGTTGTCCACGGGCTCGAAGGCGTCGCGCTGCGCCGTAGCGACGAACATCGTCGCGATGATGCCGACGTGCAGCGCGAGACTTGCGGCCGTTCCGTTGGCCGTGGTGTGCTGGACTGGGCGCGAGGCAATCAGGTTCGTCAGCATCGTGGTCTCCCGTGGAGGTCTTGGGAGATCGTACGCCGGCGAGATTACACCTGGTCCTCAAGTTCCATTACGGGAGGGTTACGGCTGCGTGAAATCTCAATGTCGTCAGACTTCAGGCGTGCCGATCATCCCAGCCCCTGCTAGACCAACATCCCCGCCAGGCACGCCGACGTAAACGCCGCGAGATTGCCGCCGATCATGGCCTTCAAGCCAAGCTGCGCGATCTCCCCGCGGCGTTCGGGTGCCAATCCGCCGATGCCGCCGATCTGGATGGCGATCGAGCTGAAGTTCGCGAAACCGAGCAGCGCATAGGTGAGGATGATCGCCGAGCGCGGCTCGAGCACTTGGCCCGCGCCAAGGTCCGCACCGAACTGCGCATAGGCGACGAACTCGTTGAGCGTGGCCTTGAGGCCGATCAGCGAACCGACGTACGGCGTATCCTGCCACGGCACACCCATCACCCAGGCCAGCGGGCGGAGCAGCGTACCGAGGATGCTCTGCAGCGAGAGGCCGTCGATGCCGGCGAGCCCACCGCCCCAGCCGAGCAGCGCGTTGATGAGCGCGACGAGCGCGACGAAGGCCATGAGCATCGCGGCGACGTTGATGGCAAGCTGCACGCCCTGTGCGGCGCCGTTGGCCGCGGCTTCGATCATGCCGCTTTCGCCGCTGTGGCCGCCAATCTGGAAGATGCGCTTCCGCGGTGGCACGGGCTCGGCGGACTTCATCGCGGCTTCTGCTTCGCGGAGCGAGGCGGCCTTGGCGCGGGCTTCTGCCGATTCCGGCACGAGAATCTTGGAGATCGCGAGACCGGCGGGCGCATTCATCACGCTGGCGGCGAGCAAGTGCGCGGCGATGCCTGGGAACCATCCCGAGAGCATGCCGACGTATGCGGCAAGCACGCCACCAGCGACGGTCGCGAAGCCGCCGACCATCACCGTGTTGAGCTCGCTGCGCGACATCGTGCCGACGAAGGGCTTGATGAGCAGCGGCGCCTCGGTCTGGCCAAGGAAGATGTTGCCCGACGCGCTGAGCGTTTCGGGGCCAGAGGTCTTGAGCGTCTTCTGCATCACGAAGGCCAGCGACTTCACGATCATCTGCATCACGCCGAGGTAGTACAGCACGGACATGAGCGCCGAGAAGAAGATGATCGTCGGCAGCACGTTGAACGCGAAGTAGGCACCGGTCTGCGCGACCTGGGTGGCGCCTTCGATCGTGCTCCCGTCGGCGTTGGTGACGGGTACGCTGGATTGCACGAGATTGCCGAAGACGAAGCGTGCGCCTTGTTCTTGGAAGCCGAGCAGCGAGGTGATGACGTCGCCGACGCGCTGGAAGATCGTGCGGCCAAGTTCGGTCTTGAGCACGAGTACGCCGAAGATGGCTTGCAGGCCGATGCCGGTACCGACGAGTCGCCAGTCGATCTTCTTGCGGTCGCTGGAGAGCAGCACGGCGATGCCGAGCATGACGGCGATGCCGAGGAGGCCGATCAGTCGCTGGCCCATCGGGATGTCGAGGCCGTCGCGCGCGGCGGCGAGACGTTCGGCAGCGGTCTGGGCGAGCGGGAACAGCGACGGCAGGGCGAGCGACATCAGGGCTCCGAGCGACGGGGGGCGCCAACGATTCGGTTCAAGCCGACCATGAGGGCGGACAGCGCCACAAAAGCTACGCCGAGCAGGGCGGCATTGCGAAGGGCGAGGGGGTAGCCAAGGGCGGTGACGTCGATGAACGGGTAGGGATACTCACCGAGGAGCTCGCCGCGCACGAGGGTGTACGCGCTGTAGCTGAGCATGTAGCCGGCGGCGATTGCCGTGTCCGAGAGCCGGGCCGCACCGCGTGGTACAAGGCGAGTCCAGACGATCACGAACAGGATCGGATTGACCGTGTGGAGCAGGGTGTCCACGACGAGATCGATGCCCTGAGGATTCCATTGCTGGGCGAGCAGCAGGTGATAGACCACCCCCACCACGATGATCGACGTCGCGGCGGCGCTGACGACACCCGGGCGGCGCAGGACGCGCGAGAGTGACCCGCTTCCGTTGCGCAGGAAGGCTGTGCTGACGGCGGCGCAGAGAATGTTGGTGAGTAGCGTGAAGTAGCCGAAATACTGGACGATGCCGTGCAGGGCGCCGTGGCCATTGGCGATGCCGCTGCGGATGGAAAGCACGAACTGGGTGCCCACGGCAAGCCAGCCAAGGGTAGCGGCCAGGAGGAGAAGCTGTCGCGGCATCTCTAATGAAGTCCGGGACGGGGTGTAAGGAAAATCCTTCAGGGAATCTGGCTGCGCCAATAGGGACTTCGCTTCTGACGTGCGCGGCAGCGCAGGGAAAGCTTGTGCTGACACTCGAACTGTCAACTTCCCCTGACCCTGCGGAGCCCCAAGATGCGCATTGTCCTTGTCCATCCGAACTATCACTCTGGCGGCGCCGAGATCGCGGGCAACTGGCCGCCGGCTTGGGTGGCGTACATTGCGGGCCAGCTGAAGGCGGCTGGGTACAAGGACCTGCGGTTCATCGATGCGATGACCGACCACAT
The DNA here is from genome assembly GCA_013822285.1 of Gemmatimonas sp. GTDB lineage: Bacteria > Gemmatimonadota > Gemmatimonadetes > Gemmatimonadales > Gemmatimonadaceae > Pseudogemmatithrix. The sequence continues at coordinate 882 of PNKF01000057.1, read as the reverse complement.
GGAGAACGACGTGCTGGAGAAGGAGCTCCGGTACGCGCGGCCCGATGTGGTGATGTGTACGGCGATCACGCCGGCCATCTACAAGGCACAGGAGACGATGCAGCTGGTGAAGCGCATCCTTCCGGACGCCGTGACGGTCCTGGGTGGCATCCACGGCACCTTCATGTATGGCCAGGTGCTCAGCGAGGCGCCGTGGATCGACTACATCATCCGCGGCGAAGGCGAGGAGATCGCGGTCAACTTCATCAAGGCTCTCGACGAAGGCCGCCTGCCCGCCGAGCGCGAGAGCATCAAGGGCTTGGCATTCCTCAAGGATGGCAAGCCCTTCGCGACGCCGGCGCATCCGCCCGTGCAGGACCTCGACTCGCTGACGCCCGATTGGGGTGTGCTCGATTGGTCGAAGTACATCTATATCCCGCTCAACTGCCGCGTCGCGATCCCGAACTTTGCGCGTGGCTGCCCGTTCACCTGCAGCTTCTGCTCGCAGTGGAAGTTCTGGCGGCAGTATCGCACCCGCGATCCGAAGAAGTTCGTCGATGAGATCGAGGTGCTGGTGAAGCAGCACAACGTGGGCTTCTTCATCCTCGCCGACGAAGAGCCGACGATCAACCGCAAGAAGTTCGTCGAACTCTGCGAAGCACTCATCGCGCGCAACCTCGGCATCCACTGGGGCATCAACACGCGCGTGACGGACATCCTGCGTGACGAGGAGTTGCTGCCGCTGTACCGCAAGGCGGGCCTGGTGCACGTGTCGTTGGGCACGGAGGCCGCGGCGCAGCTCAAGCTCGACCGCTTCAACAAGGAGATCAAGGTCGAGCAGTCGAAGAAGGCCATCCAGCTGCTCAAGCAGAACGGCATCGTGACCGAGGCGCAGTTCATCGT
>PNKF01000056.1 GCA_013822285.1 Gemmatimonas sp. | reverse complement strand
AAGACGCACACCAAGACGGCGCTGGTGGTGCGCAAGGAAGCCGACGGCATCCGCCGCTACGTGCACATCGGCACCGGCAACTACAACACGCGCACGGCGCGCATCTACACGGACTTGGGCCTCATCACCTGCGACGAGGCCCTCGGGGCCGACATCAGCGAGCTGTTCAATTCGCTGACCGGCTATTCGCGGCAGCGCGAGTATCGGCGGCTGATCGTCGCGCCGGTGAACATGCGCGGCCGTGTGATGGAGCTCATCCAGCGCGAGACGACCCATGCGCGCGAGGGGCGTACCGGGCGCATCATCGCGAAGATGAACGCCCTCGTGGATTCGCAGATCATCGACGCCTTGTACGAGGCCTCGCAGGCCGGCGTCGAGATCGACCTGATCGTGCGCGGCATCTGCTGCCTGCGGCCGGGTGTCGCGGGGCTCTCGGAGCGCATTCGCGTGATCAGCATCGTCGGGCGCTTCCTCGAACATTCGCGCATCTGGATGTTCGGCAACGACGGCGCGCCGGAGTACTACTTCGGCTCGGCCGACTGGATGCCGCGCAACCTCGACCGGCGCGTCGAGGTCGTCACGCCGATCGAGAACGCGCTGTTCAAGAAGCGCCTGCAGTCGGTGCTGGAGGTCTGTTTGGCCGACAACCGGCAGGCCTGGGACCTGCAGGCTGACGGCAGCTACGTGCAGCGGCATCCGGAGCCCGGCCGCGGCGAACGCGGCTCGCAGCGCATGTTCCTGCGCGACAGTTGGGGGGGCAGCCGCGAAAGTGGCGCCTTCGTGTTCGAGACCTCGGCGCTGCGTCGCGACGGGCAGGCACCGGGCCGGCCGCCCAGCTCGACGGCGGAATTCCGGGCCTTCGCGGGCTGATTTCGCGCGAAGGCTTTACGTAACATCTAGGTCACGACAGGTTTCGCGGCATGAACCTGTCCACGTTCCGGTCCGCCGTGCTGCTGCTCTGCGCGCTTCCCGCGCTTGCCACGGCCCAGACGGCCGCCCCGCGTGACTCCGCCCGCCGCCCGCTCGACTTCACGTCCAAAGGCTTGGTCTTCTCCGGCAGCGACGGCTTCAGCTACCTCGCGCTCCGATTCCGCATCCAGCAGTGGGCCGTGTTTTCCAAGGACGACGGCGCCGACGGACTGAGCAGCGCCACGATGGCCATCCGGCGCGCGCGCTTTCGCTTCGAGAGCGTGGCGTGGGATCCTCGGTTCAAGGTGAACGTGCAGCTCTCGTTCTCGCGCGGTGACATGGATTTCGAGAACTCGGGCTTCCCGAACGTCCTCCGCGATGCAACGGTGAGCTTCCAGGCCACGCCGAACCTCGTCATCATGGGCGGCCAGACCAAGTTGCCTGGCAATCGGCAGCGCGTGATCTCGTCCGGCGAGCAGCAGTTTCCGGATCGCTCGATCGTCAACGGCGCCTTCACGATCGATCGCGACATGGGGCTGTGGGCGACGTATACGCGTGGCCGGCGCACGCGGCCGGTCATCCTGAGCGCGGCCGTGACCAGTGGTGAAGGCGGTGCCATCCAGACGGGCAATCCCGGGCTGTCCTACACGGGGCGCGTGGAGCTGCAGCCCCTCGGCGCGTTCACCGGCGGTGGCGACAACTTCGAAGGTGACCTCGTGCGGGAGCCCGCGCCGCGTCTCGCCCTGGGTGTTACCCTCAATCACAACGAGCAGGGCGAGCGCGCCGGCGGGCAGCTGGGGCGCTTTCTCTATGAGCCGCGTGACATGGACGTGCTGCTGGCCGACCTGCTCTTCAAGTACCGTGGGTTTGCGACGGCCGTCGAGTTCGGCCAGCGGCGCGCGGCAGATCCCGTCACCACCTCAGGCGCACTGACCCGGACGATCCTGACCGGAAGTGGAACGAATGTGCAGGCCTCGTACTACTTCCCGCGCGGCTTCGAGATCGGCGCCCGCTGGAGTACGGTGGATCCGCATCGCGATGTGCGTGGGGCCTTCGAGCGGCAGCGGCAGCACTCCCTGGTGCTCACGCGCTACTTCCAGGGGCATCGTGTGAAGTGGCAGAACGAAGCCATCCGCGACGAGTTCCGGAACGGCGTGACCGGGGCGACGCGCGGTGGCTGGACGGCGCGCTCGTCGTTCGAGTTCGGGATCTGACACCGGCACCGCGGCTGGACCGCTAGCCGTTCGCTGACCGCCGCTGCGACGGTCAGTCGGTCTGCGCGCCGCTTTCGTCGTCGTCCGCGAGATACACGGCGCCATCCGGGCCGACGATCTCCACGGGCAGTCCGGCCACGTCGGCGAGCAGGCCGCTCTTGCGGCTCGCGCCCCAGAGTTCGAGCCGCAGCGGGGCATTCGCGCGCCGCGCGACCGGCGTGATGCGGATGGCGCGCTCCAGCCAACGCACCTTGATGCGATCGACGGCGCGCACGTGACCGCGATCGAAGCCATCGGCGACGCGGAGGATCGCACTGAGCCGACGGATGCGTTCGCGCGTGTCGCGGTCCAGCGCCCAGAAGTCCACGTGCTTGCGCTTCGGCTCGCTGCCGCGATGATAGCGCGCCACGTGCGCGATCACGATCTGTTCGTCCGGTGGGATGCCCAGCAGGTCCGCATGCTGGATCAGGTGGAACGAGTGCTTGTGGTGGCCCTGATAATTGATGTGGTAGCCGACGTCGTGCAGCAGCGCGGCGTCGGAGAGCGTCTGCCGGTCCGCCGGATCGCAGCCGAGCCGCGTGCCGAGGGCATCGAAGAGCTGCAGTGCCAGCGTCCGCACCTGCTGCGAATGCGGAGCCTCGTAGTGACAGCGCTCGGCGAAGCCCATCACGGAGCGCTCGCGCGCCTCGCCGGGATCGGCAATGACGGCCTTCACGCGCGCCGACTCGAGCAGCAGTCCTTCGCGAATGCCATAGCCGCTGGCCGCCAACTCGCGCGGCTCGACCCGCGCGAGCACCTCGGCCGCCACCGCGAGGCCGGCGACGATGATGTCGGCACGGCCAGGGTTAAGGCCTTCGGCGGTGAGCCGCTCCTCGGGCGTCATCGCCGCGAGCTGCTCGAGGATGTGTTCGAGTTCGTGCCGCGGGATGCGCGTGCCGTGCACGCTGCGCACGCGAATGCCTTGGCGCGCGAGGAACATGCCGGCCAGGTTGGTGAACGTGCCGCCAGAGCCGATCACGTCGGCGCCGCGCCAGTCGCGCAGCGGCAGTGCCTTGCGGATCGCTTGGCGCACATGCTTCCGCAACTTCTTCACGCCCTTCGGGATGTTGCCGCCCGACAGGAACTGCTCGGTCATGCGGATCGCCCCGAAGGGGAAGGTCATCAGGCGTTCGACCAATCCTTCGGCGGCAAGGGCGATCTCCAACGAGCCGCCGCCGATGTCCATCACCACCGAGCGGCCGGCGCCGAGTTCGAAGTGGGCCAGCGCCGAGCGGAAGGCGAGCCGCGCTTCTTCTTCGCCGTGCAGCAGGCGCACCTTGAGTCCCGTCTCGCGACGCACCCGCGTGAGAAAGCCCTGGCCATTGGCGGCATCACGCACCGCACTGGTGGCGACGGCTTCGATGCGCTTGGCCCCGAGCTGGCGCGCGAGCGTGGCCATGCGCGTGAGGGCTTCGATGGCCTCCCCCATGTGCGCATCGTCGAGGCGGCCGAGTTCGTCGAGGCCGGCGCCCAGCCGCGGCGCGGCCTTCATTTCATCGACGACGCGGATCGTGCCGTCAGGAAAGACGTCCGCGACGATCTGTCGGATCGAGTTCGAGCCGATGTCGATGGCCGCGATGCGCAGCTCGCGCTCGTCGCGCGCGCTGCGGTACGGGCTCTCGCTCGGCTTCGGATGCGTCACGGCGTGCGGAGTGAGGGGCAGCGGCCGGGCCGCAGGGCAGCGAGGCGCCGACGCTGGGCATCGGCGATCGCCTCGGGCAACGCTGCATAGCCTACCTCCGCGGCGACCTTCGCGCCATCGGAGAGTGCCCAACGGGCGAAGGCCAGGAAGTGCGAGGCGCGGGCGGTATCGCCCAGTGCCGCATCCGCCACGATGCGCGTGACGCCGACCGCCGGGTAGGCCGTCGCTGCTGTCGCGCCGATAACGCCGACGGCGGTGTCGATGCTCGCCGCATCGAGTCGCTCCGCGGCCGCGGCCGTGATGGCACTTGGGCTCGGTAGCACGAAGGCACCGCTCACGTTGCGTAGCGCGGCGACGTCGAGCCCCGCTTGCTGCGCATAGGTGAACTCGACGATGCCCAAGGCCCCCGTTCGCGAACTCACGGCCGCGGTCACGCCCTCGTTGCCTTCGACCTGCGCGCCGGTCTCCGTGAGCGAGGAATCTCCGCTCCAATGCGTGCTGCTGGCGAGGTACCGCGCGAAGACGGCGCTGGTGCCCGTCACGCGCGCGCGTCGCACGACGACGATCGGCAGCGAGGGCAGGCCAACGCCCGGGTTGAGCGCGCGCAGCGCCGCGTCATCCCAGCGCTGCACGCGGCCCGCGAGGATGTCGGCGAGCACGTCTGCGTCGAGGCGCAACGGGCGCACGAGGCCAGGGAGGCGATACGCCACGGCCACGGCGCCGAGCACCATCGGAATCTCGACCGGTCCGCACCGCGCGCGTGCGCGTTCCTCCGCCCGCAGCGGCCGGTCCGAGGCGCCGAAGTCGGCGCTGCCGTCCAGCATCAGACGGATGCCTTCGGCGCTGCCGACGGAGAAGTAGTTGATGCGCACGCCGGTTTCGCGCCCGTAGTCGGCGAACCAACGGCGGTACAGCGGATACGGAAACGTGGCGCCCGCCCCGACCAGGTCGATGCCGCCCGAGGGCGCCGGCGGTTCAGGCCGCGAGCGGATCCACTCGATGCCGATGGCGAAGCCGACGAGCAGGCCGAGCCAGACCAGCGCGGCGCCCTGCAGCACTCCGATGTTCCTGCCCCGCGGCCGTGCATCCATGGTCAGAGCTCGTTGGCGTAGCTGACGAACTTATGGCGACCATCGCGGGCGATGATCGATCCGAAGATCTGCATGCTGCGCGCGGCCGAGTCGGCGGCGGCGAAGCGCACGGTGCAGGGGCCGGTGATCGCGTTGGGTCCCTCGGTCACCGCGGAGTCGGGGCAGGCGAGAACCTCGAAGCGCAGGCGCGAACCGCCGTAGCGGCGCAGCAGGCGGACGATGCCTTTCTCGCTGTTCTCGCTGATCTGGATCCACAGCAGCTCGGGCCCCAGCTCATAGGGGCGCCGCGTATAGCGCGTGTACGGATAGTAGAGCCAGGCGAACTCGCTGCGACTGAGCACGAGGCGCCGGATGGTCGCGGTGTCCTGCGCCGTGAGTGCGCCAAGCAGCGCGCGCGTCAGGCGCTCGGGCGACGTCTCCCCACCGACGAGCGTGGTCGGCGTGTCGGGCAGCGTGGCGCGGAATCGCGCGAGCAGCGTGTCGATCGGGAGCGCCGAGTCGATGACCGCAACGGCCGGGCGATCGTCGCGGGGCGCCGGCGGATTGTCGGATCGCGAACGCGACACCGCGACGGCGACGGCGATGCCGACGATCAGCAGTGCAGCGCGGGAGTTTCGGGAGCGCATCGAGAGGTCTCCGAAGCGAGAGCGGCCGGCACCCGGGTGGGCGCCGGCCGCTCTGCGTAATCTAGGGCCTTAGTTGGTGAAGTATACGGTCCAGCCGCTCCACCACTTGGTGCCGGCCGGGGCAGCGGCGCCACGGTACGCCGTGCCCGTCACGTAGGTGCCGGCGGCCGTCGCCAGGTTCCCGGTGAAGAGCGAGAGGCCGCCGCTCGCGGCGAGCGAACCGGCCTGCGGGGTCCAGTCGAACGCCGCGGCGCTGGTGGCCGGCAGCGTGAAGGTGGTGAACTGCTGGGCCGCGGTCGCCGTGCCGTCACGCACGATGTTGCGGGTCGCCGAGTCCGAGAGGATGAACGTCGCGCCCGTGCCCGTCGAGGCCTGGAAGATGCGCGGCGTCTCGAGCGCCAACACGTTGCGCACGTCGAGCACACCCGCCGTCAGCCGCGCGCCGGTCGACGTGGAGTCGCGCAGCGACATCGCCGCCTTCGGCCAGCGGGCGACGAGGCCGTTCACGTAGTAGCCACCCGTGCCGCGGCGGAGGACGAGGCCGTAACCACCCGAGGTCGGATCCACGTCCGTGCCGGCACCCGGGCCGACCAGCGTGAAATTCGCGACGACCGGCGTGGTGAGCGGCGTCGAGTTCTGGCCGGCATCGCAGCCCGCGCCGGCGCAGCCGTCATTCTCGATGCCCTGCGGATCGCTCGACGCGTTGCCGGCGCCCGGACGCGGGATCACCAGCTTGCTCTGGTATGCGATCAGGTACTGCAGGCGACCGCGGTAGCCTTCCGACATGTCGAAGTGATCGTCGCCCGACTCGTACGAGACGAGGTACTTCGCATCCATCGCGCCGCCGAACCACTCGTAGGAGTCGTCGAGGCCGTTCATGACCTGCAGGTACTCGACCGTCGTGCCCGAGCCCACGGCCGCGAAGGTGAACGAATTGAGCTCAGCGTCCGTCGCCGTCGCGTAGCCGGCGAACTCCACGCGCACGTAGCGCAGGGTGCCGCTGTTGTCCGTGTCCGTCGTGCCGCCGCTGTAGACCTGCTGCGGGTTCGACGGGCCGGTGCCCGTGCCCTCGAGCACCACGGTGCCCGAACGGTTGGACGTCGCGTTGCCGATGATGATCAAGCCGCCCCAGTCACCGGCCTGGCGCGAGCCGACCGGACGCTCCGACGTGAACACGATCGGCTCGGCCGCCGTGCCGTTCGCGACGAGGCGCGCACCGCGCGTGACGAACAGCGCGGACCCGACGGTCTCGAAATCACCGACGATGCGCGTGCCGGCCGGGATGGTCAGCGTGGCGCCGTTGGTGACCTTGATGAAGCCCTGCAGGGTGTACACGGTGTCCTTCGACAGCGTGCGGTTCGTCGTGATGTCGGCGCTGATGACGGCGGCGCCCGGCTCCACCGGACCGATGGGGTCTTCGTCGTTGTTGCACGCGCTGAGCGCGGCGGTGGCAAGCAGCGCGGCCCCGAGGGCGCGCATCGACTGCAGTCGGATCATGGAAGCATCCACGGTGAGGGTGATACCCAACGAAAACCCCGCCGTGTCTCTGCACGGCGGGGTTTTCGTCACGGCCCCGTCACGGTGCCGTCGGTGTCTTCCGTCGCCCTTACGGGCGCCAGCTCAGGCCGATCGAGAAGTTGCGGCCGACGCGATACGACTCGCGCGTCACCGGGCCCTGCATGATGCGGTAGGGCGCGTCGAGCAGGTTGCGCGCGTCCATGCGGGCCGTCACGCGCTCACCCAAGGGCAGGCGCAGCGAGAAGTCCACGATGTGGCGCTCCAGCTCCTTCACGTCGGGCAGCGGGATCTCACCGGCTTCGGTGATGCGCTCGCCCACGACATTGTAGAGCAGCGAGGCGCTGGTGGTGCCCATCGGCGACGACCAGGTCAGGCCGGTGTTGAACATGTACGGCGCCTGGCCCACCATCGCGCGGTTGGCGTTGGTCACCGAGCCGCTGTTGCGGTTGATGCGGATCTCCGAGTTCATCACGGTGGCGTTGGCGCTCACCGAGAAGTTGGCCAGGGCCGCGGCGATGAAGTCGAGGTTCTTGCGACCCTCGAGCTCGAGGCCGTAGTTGTCGGCGCCCTCGGCGTTCACGAAGGTGATGATGCGCGTGCCGCTGGAGCCGATGTACACGCGCTCGATCGGATCCGTGAAGCGCTTGGCGAACACCGCGAGGCTCAGGACCTCGCCCGCACCCGGATAGAACTCCCAGCGCAGGTCGTAGTTCTGGATCAACGCGCGCTGCAGGTTCGGATTTCCGATCACGTTGTCGAAGCCGATGACTTCGCGGTACTGGATCGGCGCGAGCTCACGGTACTCCGGACGCGACACCGTCTGCGAGGCCGACATGCGGACATTGGTGCGCTCCGACGGACGGAAGGTCACGGCCAGCGCCGGCAGCACGTCGAGGAAGGTCGGGTTGGTGCTCGTGCGGGCGCCGATCGTCGGGTCCGCCTTCACCAGCACGTCCGAGTACTCGACGCGCGCACCGGTGATGAGCTGCCAGCGCGGGCCGAAGTCCTTCTCGACCATCGCGAAGCCGGCGCTGAGATAGTCGTTGGCCGAGTAGGCACCGCCGACGCCGATGGCATTCACGCGCCACACGGCATCCGACGCGCCGGTGTAGCGGCCGTCGAAGAGCATCTCCGGACGCAGCATGCGCTCGGCCTGCGTCAGGCCCGAGGCGTTGATGCTGTACGCCGTGCTGTTGGCGTCGCGGCGGCCGTAGCGACCGAGGCCGCCGACCTTGAGCGCCAGCTGGCGGCCGATCTCGCCGAACTGGATGCGATAGTGGCCGCGCAGCTCGAAGGCATTCTCGCCGAGGTCGCTGAACGTGCGCACCGCGCCTTCGTTCGACGAAGACAGCCACTGCGTGGTCGTCATGCCGCTGCCATCGGTGAACACGCCCTGCACGAACTCGCTGCGATCGGGCTCGTCGCGACGGACGCCCGTGGTGGTGAACGCCACTTCGAGCTTCTGGTTCGCCGTCACGTCGCTCTGCAGCAGCAGCTGCGACGAGAAGACGCTGCGTTCCACGTACTTCTGGCGCGTGATGACCAGCGGGATGCCGAGGTTCTCCGACACGCCGCGTTCCTGGCGGCCCTCGGAGTCCATCGTGCGGTTGTAGGTGTTGTTCAGCGCCAGGCGCGTACGCTGGCCGAGCAGCGTGCTGAAGTTCGCCAAGCCGCCCCAGAGCACCGTCGAGCGGCCGGTCTGGCCTTCGAAGCGATCCACCGCGGACGGCGTCGCACCGTTCTGCGCCAGCGCCAGCGAACGCACTTGATCGACCTTCGCCTCCTGGCCGTACGAGTAGGTGCCGCTCACCAAGTAGCCGACGTTCTTGCCGAAGACCGGATCGTTGCCGCCCACCGAGATGGACGTCGAGCCGTTGAGACCACCTTCCGAGCCCTGCGGCGACCACGAGTTGCGGAAGTCGCCGACCATGCGGTTGAAGTCACCCTGCGTCGGGAAGCTGCTGGCGAAGTTGCCGAAGCCCTGGATGAAGCCCGGCAGCGCGCGATTCGCCGCGCCCGCCGCGAACAAGTCACCGCCCACGCGGCCCTGCATCGGCAAGAAGCGGCCGACCACGGCGTCGCTGCCACCGGCGCTGCTGCTCAAGGCCCAGGTGCGGCGCGCCGGGAACTCGCGCGTCTGGATGTCCACCGTCGCGCCGGAGAAGTCGCCCGGCTGGTCCGGCGTGAACGTCTTGATGGTCGTGATGGTCTGCAGCAAGCCCGTCGGGAACAGGTCGAGCGGCACCTGCTTCTTCTCGGGCTCGGGGCTCGGAATGCGCGCGCCGTTCAGCGAGGTCTGCGTGTAGCGATCGCCGAGGCCGCGCACGAACACATACTTGCCGTCCTGCACGCTGACGCCCGACACACGGCCCACGGCCTGCGCCGCGTCTCCGTCCGGGCTCTTCGCGATCTGCTCGGCGGTCACCGAGCTCACCACGTTCACCGAGTTCTTCTGCGCGTCGAGCGCCTCGTTCACCGAGCCGCGTTCGGCGGAGGCCGTCACGACCTGCGCCGAGAGCTGCAGCGAGGCCTCGGCCAGCGTCACGTCCTGCTCGACGGACTTGCCGGCTTCGAGGAAGATGCCGGTGACCGTCTTCGGTGCGTAGCCGATGCGGCGCACCGTCAACGTCACGGTGCCGGCGGGCACGCCGACGATGGTGAATCGACCGTCGACACCCGACTGCGTGCCGATCGTCGTGCCGACGACCTGGATGCCGGCCGCGGCCAGCCCAGCGCCGCTCGCGGCGTCGATCACGCGACCGACGATGCGGCCGGTGCTCGGCGCAGCCTGCTGCGCGTGCAGCGCGGTGGCGGAGAAGGCGAAGACAGCAAGGACTGCAAGGAGTACACGGCGCATGGGCGTCTCGTGGAGATGTCGGAAGGATCAGGAGTCCGACGGCAGGAGCGACCCGCCGGACGCCATAAAGCTCCCGGAGCCCCGAAACGGGGACCCCACGGACATGCAACGGATTTGTAACGGGGGGACGGGCGGTGTGGAAAAGCGCGCGTCAGTCGGGAAACAGCGCCGTGATCTCCGAACCCTTGCCCACCTCAGACACGGCCTTCACCCGACCGCCGTGCGCCTCGACCAGATGCTTCACGATGGCGAGGCCCAAGCCCGTGCCCCCCGCCTCGCGCGCGCGGCCTGGATCGACGCGGTAGAAGCGCTCGAAGATGCGCGGCAGGTGCTCGGTGGGGATGCCCACGCCGGTGTCGCGCACCCCGACGATGACGCCATGGTCGTGTCGGCGCGAGAACAGCGTGACGCGACCGCTGGTCGTATGCCGCACGGCGTTGTCGACCAAGTTGCCGAGGATCTGTCGCAGCGCCGTGGTGTCGGCGTTGATGCGGGTGGCGTCCGCGGCGAACTCGGCCAGCAGTTCAATGCCTTTGGAGTCCGCGGCGTCGCGTGCGGCGGCAAAGACATCGCTGGCGACCGTCGCGAGGTCGATGGCCTGCGGGTTGGGTACCCAGCCGCCCGACTCGATGCGCGAGAGGTCCAGCAGGTCATCGACGATGCGCTGCATGCGTCGCGTATT
>PNKF01000055.1 GCA_013822285.1 Gemmatimonas sp. | reverse complement strand
TTCGCCGCCGGAGAGCGTGCGCGTCGCGCGGTCGAGCGAGAGATACGTGAGCCCGACGTCGCAGAGGAACGCGATGCGGTCGCGGGCCTCGCGCAGGATGTGTGCGGCGATCGCCGTCTCCTGCTCGGAGAGCTGCAGCGTGTCCACCCACGCTCGCAGCAGGCCCACGGGCATCGCCTGCACCTCGGCGATCGTCTTGCCGGCCACCGTCACGTGCAGCGCCTCGGGCTTGAGCCGCGCGCCGTGGCAGCTCGCACAGGTCTGCGCCGTCTGGTACTGCCGCAGGAAGACGCGGATGTACTGCTTGTACTTCTTGGGCTCCAGCGCCTCGAGGAAGGGGAACATCCCGACGTAGCCCTTGGCTTTGCCGCGCAGGAGTTTCTCGCGCTGTGCGTCGGCGAGATCGCGCCAGGCGATGTCCATCGGGATCCCGCTGGCCTTGGCGAACTCGGCGAGTGCGCGGCGCTTGTTCTCGTAGCGCGGCTTGGTCCAGGGATCCAGCGCGCCCTCGGCCAGCGTGCGCTCGGGGTAGGGGACGATGAGCGTTTCGTCGTACTCCAGCGTGGCGCCGAAGCCGTTGCAGGTCTCGCAGGCGCCGCGCGGGTTGTTGAAGGAGAAGAGTTGCGGGCTCGGGGCCGGGGCGACGTGACCATCGTTCGGGCAACGGAACGCGGTCGTGAAGCGCAGAGGCGTCTGTGACGCAGCGTCAGACGCCGTCCCGGCCGCGCTCGTGGCTGGGACTGGCAGCACGATGGCGTCCCCGTCGCCCTCGCGAAACGCCGTCTCCAGGGCATCGGTCAGCCGTGTTCGCTGCTCGGCGTTCACCGCCAGGCGATCGGTGATGACCAGCAGCTCCTTGCTCTTCGCGAGGTTCGGCTTCGTGCCCGTGATCTCGTCGAGGTGCAGCACGGCACCATCGGCGACGATGCGTACGAATCCCTTGGCCCGCAGGTGCTCGAGGATGCGCGCGTGCGTGAGCTTCGCCGAGCGCGCGAAGGGAAACGCCACCATGAGTCGCGTGCCTTCGGGCCAGGCCAACACTTGGTCGCAGGCAGATTCCGCCGAGTCCGGCTTCAGCTCACGGCCGCAGTGCGGGCAGCGCGTGCGGCCGGCGCGGGCCCAGAGCAGGCGCAGGTAGTCGGTGATCTCCGTCGCCGTACCCACCGTGGAGCGCGAAGTCCGCGTCGGGTTCTTCTGCTCGATGGCCACCGAGGGCGAGAGTCCGTCGATGGAATCGACATCCGGCTTCGGCATGCGCTCGAGGAACTGGCGCGCATACGCGGACAGCGACTCGACGTAGCGGCGCTGCCCCTCGGCGTAGATCGTATCGAAGGCGAGCGACGACTTGCCGGAGCCCGACGGACCGGTGATGACGGTGATGGCGCGGCGGGGGAAATCGACGGAGATGTCGTGCAGGTTGTGCTGGCGCGCGCCGCGGACGACGATGCGGTCCTTCACTCCCCGCCTCCCGCCCAAGCGCCGAGCATCCCGTCGTCCGAGGCATCGCTGGGGCGGGGCAGGGCGGGCGGGTCTTCCTCGAAGACCGAGCGCGTGCGCAGCGAGCGATCGACGCTGGCCAGCAACTCTTCCAATTCGAGTCGCGCCTTGCGGACGCTGTACTTGTAGGAAAAGCGCGCGACGGCGACGGTCGCGGCAGCGCCGAGCGCGATGCCCGTCGCAATGGGCGTCGCGAGCAGCACGCCGGCGATCGCGAGTGCCTTCGCGCCCACGATTCCTCCGACGACGCCACCGACGGCGCCCATGCTGCTGCCGATGCCCGTGTACATCCAGACATTGGTGCTGACCCCGGGCCGCAGGTCGGCGTGCACGCTCACCTCGCAGCCGCCCGGCCCGCGGTCGAGCACGCGGATCGCCGTGCGGATCTCCGTGGCGTAGAGCCCGAAGCGCAGTTGCATGAACGGATGCGTGCCGTTCACGATGGCGTTCATGCCGGGGATGTTGAAGACGAGGATGCCGCCATCGAGCGGGTGCGCGCCGATCTGATCGCGCAGCGTGAGCTTTGCGCTGGGACCTTGGAATACGCGTCCGATGGCGCGGAGCACATCGCGCGCCGGGGCCTGGATGATGCGCGTGACGGAGAGCGCGGGCGGCGGTTCGCCAAGCAGGGTCGAGGCCGCGCGCGGCACGAATCCTGTGGCGACGGCGGCGGCGGGCACCGCGGCATCACGCGGCAGCTCGGACATCGCCAGTGCGACGTAGCGCTGCGAGATGCCGGCCTCGATGGCCGCCGCCTCGACGTCCTGCAGGCGATAGCTCGCGGTGGGCGCGGCGCCGGGCGCGGGCTCATCGGCCACGGGTTCGCCGAGCTGGGTGCGCACGGCGTGCGCGCGGGTCTCACGTTCGAGCCGCGCGGCGGCTTCGGCCTGCAGCTGCGCGGCGCGGCGCCAGACCACGGCGGCTTGGTCTTCAGAGAGCGTGCGATGGCGGTCGCTCACCACGGGCTCGCGCGCTGCCACGGCCCCTTCCATGGCGCGCCGCAGTGCTTCCGCGAGGTCTTCGCCCGTCGCGAAACGATCCGCGGGCTGCTTGGCGAGGCAGCGATCGATCACATCCGCCAAGGCGGCGGGCAGACGCGGCGCGACGCTGCGCAGCGACGGCGGCGTCTGCGTGGCATGCGCAACGAGCACGGCCCCGGGCGCGAGGCCTTCGAAGGGCAGGCGGCCGCTGAGCAAATAGTAGCCGACGACGCCCAGCGCATAGAGATCGGAGCGGCCGTCGAGCGTGCCGCCGTTCACCTGCTCCGGGCTCATGAAGTTCGCGGTGCCGACGACGTGGCCTTCGGTCGTCAGGTGGGCGGCCGTCTCGACGCGCGCGATCCCGAAGTCCGTGACGAGGGCGCGGTTGCTGCCGCGCTCGATCATGATGTTCTCGGGCTTCACGTCGCGGTGGATGACGCCACGCGCATGCGCATAGGCGAGCGCCCAGGCTACCTCGCGCAGGTGTCGCACGGCGTCCGCCGGCGGCAGCGGCCCGCGGTCACGGACGCGCTGGCCGAGGTTCTCGCCTTCGACCAATCCCATGACGAAGAACGCGAAGCCCGCGCGCTCGTCGGCCCGATGGATGTGGACGATGTGCGGATGCGAGAGCTGACCTGCGGTGCGTGCTTCGCGCAGGAAGCGCGCCCGCACTTCGGGATCGGCGCCGAGCGAGGGCGGGAGCACCTTCAACGCCACGCTGCGGTCCAGCACGAGGTCCGTCGCGCGAAAGACCACGCCCATGCCGCCGCGACCGAGTTCCGCCTCGAGGGCGAACTCCTGCGACAACGCCGCGGCGAGCGGCGCGAACTGCGGGTCCAGGCTGGTGGTCATCGGTGGCTGCGGCGCGGCATGGATGAAAAGTATTGGGTGCGCAACGGCGGCAGTGGGGCTAGCCTGCCTCCCCTGCTGGCGGCGAGATTGCATCGTGACCGCCCCAGCCAGCATCAACCACGAAGAAGAGGCCCTCAGCAAGGCCTTCGACGCACGCCTTGCGCGGCGCCTCCTCGCGTTGGTTCGCCCCTACCGTGGCCGCGTGGCGCTGGCCTTGGGCTTGCTGCTCGGCGTGGGCAGCCTGCAACTCGTCGGGCCGATGATGACGCGCCGCGTCATCGACGTCGCGATTCCCGCCAAGGACAGCGGGCTGATCGTGCAGTCGACCATTTTCCTGCTGTCGGCGCTGGTGTTGCAGGTGGTCGGCGCGTATCTCGAAACGGTGGTGACGGGCACGCTGGGACAGCGCGTGATGCATGACCTGCGGCGGCAGGTCTTCGCCCAGTTGCAGCGCCTGCCCGTGACGTTCTTCGATCGCAATCCCGTCGGGCGGCTCGTGACTCGCGTCACGAACGACGTCGAGTCGCTCAACGAGCTGTTTACCTCAGGCGTCGTCGCCGGCATCGGCGACCTCTTCACCTTGGTGGCGATCACGGTGCTCATGGCCGTGGTCGACTGGCGTCTCGCGCTGGCCGCCTACTTGGTGGTGCCGGGAATCCTCTGGGTGTCGGCGGTGTTCCGGAAGCGCGTGCGCACGGAGTACCGCGAGATCCGCAGCAAGCTCGCGCGCATCAACGCCTTCCTGCAGGAGCGCATTGCGGGCGTGCGCGTGGTGCAGTTGTTCGGACGTGAGGCCGACGAAGCGGCGCGCTTCCGGGAGATCGACCGCAGCCATCTCGCGGCGCACCTGCGCAGCGTGACCGTCTATGCGCTCTACTTTCCGGCGATCGAGATCCTGACGACGGTCGCGTTGGCCGCGCTGATCCTCGCGGCGGCGCCTCGCGTCGAGGCGGGTGGCCTCACGGTCGGCACGCTGGCGGCGTTCCTGCAGCTGGCACGGCGCTTCTACCAGCCGCTGCAGGACCTCAGTGACAAGTACAACACGCTGCAGCAGGCGATGGCGGCCAGCGAGCGCATCTTCAAGTTGTTGGACGAAGCGCCGGAGCCCGGGCGTCGCACGTCGGCGATCGCGCCGAGCGCGGTGGCCGCGCATCCCTCCGCGGCACGGCAGGGTGTCACGGTGTCGTTCGAGGATGTGTGGTTCGCCTACGATCTCGCGCATGTGGCGAGCGGCGCGGCGGCTCCCAGCGAACCCGAGTGGGTGCTGCGCGGGGTCAGCTTCACCGTGCGTCCGGGCGAGACCTTGGCATTGGTCGGGCACACCGGGGCGGGGAAGACGACGGTCATCAACCTCCTGCTGCGCTTCTATGAACCGCAGCGGGGGCGCATTCTCGTCGATGGCGTGGACATCCGGGAGATCTCGCTCGACGCGCTGCGCCGCGCGGTGGGCTACGTGCAGCAGGACATCTTCCTGTTCGCCGCCGACATCGCCACCAACATCCGGCTGTCGACGCCGCTGAGCGACGCCGAGGTGGTGGCCGCGGCGGCACGTGTCGGGGCGGATCGCGTGGTCGCGCGCCTGCCCGAGGGCTACCGTCAGCGACTCGGCGAGCGGGGCAGTTCGTTGAGTGTGGGCGAGCGGCAGCTCCTGAGCTTCGCCCGCGCGATCGCCGCCGACCCGGCGCTGCTCGTACTCGACGAAGCGACGAGCAGCGTCGACAGCGAAGTCGAGGCGCAGATCCAGCGCGGGCTCGACGTCCTGATGCAGGGCCGCACGACGATTGCCGTGGCGCACCGGCTCAGCACGATCACGCGGGCCTCGGAGATTCTCGTTATGCACCACGGCGAAGTGCGCGAACGCGGCACGCACCGGAGCCTGCTCGCGGCGGGCGGACTGTATGCGCGGCTCTACCGATTGCAAGCGGGTGAGCTCGCCACCGCGTCGTGACACGAGGGCCGTCGCGCTTGCCGACCTTCTGGACGGTGCGGTAACTTTCGTCCCGAATGCCCTATCTGCAGCTCCAAGACCAACAGTTCCCGCTCCCGGCGGGTGATGCCACCGTCGGTGCCTTCGAAGGCGCGACGGTCCGGCTGCCCAGTGGCGCGGCCTCGGCACGGGCAATCGTGACCCTCGGGCCGTCCGGCGTGGTGATCAAGCGCGGGGCCCCCGATGCCGTGATCCTAGTGAATGGCGTCCAGCTGGGCGTGGAACCCAGCCCGCTGCTGCACGGCGACCGTGTGGAGATCGCGGGCCACGAACTCCGCCTGGGCGACGACCAAAAGGAAGGCAGCACCAAGTTCGTTTCCGCGGCGGACGTCGCGGCCTTGGTCGCGAATGCCAAGGGTGGCGCGCCGAAGAAGCCGACGACGGCCACGGGCGGTCGGTTGGTCTCGCTGGTGGATGGTCGCGAGTACACGGTCTCCGATGCCGGCGTGACTTTCGGCCGCGAAGTGGGCAACGATGTCGTGCTGGCCTCCAGCGAGGTCTCGCGGAAGCACGCGAGCATCGCGCCGGCCGCGAACGGCTACGTGCTCACCGACCACAGCACGAACGGTGTCTGGGTGAATGGCACCCGGGTCGCGGGTTCGCAGCTGCTCGGTCGCGGCGACGTCCTCAAGATGGGAAGCGAGGAGTTCCGCTTCTATGCGGATGTGGCGAAGGCCGCGCCGGCGCCCGTTCCGGCAGCGGAGCCGGTGGCTGCGCCCGCTCCTGCGCCTGCGGCCCCTGCTCCGGTTGCTCCTGCGCCTGTCGCTGCGCCTGCCGTGCCCGCCCGCACAGGCCGCGCCCCGCTCGCCACGCTCGAGATCAAGGCCGAGGGCCCGCTCAAGGGCATGAAGTTCGACCTCCACGCCGCGCTCACCAACATCGGGCGCGGCGATCACAATGACATCGCGATTCGTGACGAGTCGATCTCCGACTCGCACGCGAAGATCCAGAAGCGCGCCGATGGGTGGTGGGTCGTCGATCAAGGATCGACGAACGGCACGTACGTCGGCGGACGGCGCGTGCAGGGCGAGCAGAAGCTGGAAGGCACGCCCGATTTGCGCTTTGGTGGCATCAAGATGACGTTCCGCCCGGCGGCGCAGGCCACCGAGGCGGCAGGTTCTACGCGCGCTATCGCAGCGGCCGACGTCGAGGCGCTGCGGCGCAGCGCGGCGGCCAAGACGCCTGCGATGGCCAAGGCGCCGGTCGCGTCCGCACCCGAGGCCAAGAAGAAGGCCGGGTGTGGCGCGGTCATCGCCATCTTCATCAGCCTCGCCGGTGCCGGCGTCGGGCTTCTTGCGTTTCTTCTGACTACGGTGCGCTGACCGCTATGCAGATTCACGTCGGCGCGGGGACGGATGTCGGCCGCATCCGCCAAGGCAACGAAGACAACTTCTTCGCCGAGGCGGATGAACGGCGCGGTGTATTCGTCGTCGCAGATGGCATGGGCGGTCACGCCGCTGGCGAAGTCGCCAGCGAAATGGCCGTTACGATCGTCTCGCGGCATCTCCTGGGGCTGACGTCCGTCCGCGACACCGCTGCGGCGGATCTCGTGGCGAAGTCCCTGCAGGAAGCCAACCGCGCAATCTTCGAACGCATGTTGGCGGAGTCGGACAAGCAGGGCATGGGCACCACGGCGTCGGTGATGGTGCTCTCCGATCACGGCTACTTGATCGGGCAGATCGGCGATTCGCGTGTCTACCTGTACCGCGACGGTGCGCTGACCCAGATCACGAAGGATCACTCCTACGTGCAGGAGCAGGTCGACGCCGGGCTGCTGACGCCGGAGCAGGCGCGCTATCATCCCTACAGCAACGTGATCACCCGTTGCGTCGGTGCCAGCGATGAAGTCGAAGCGGACATCTATTCGGGTGACGCCCGCGTCGGCGACGTGTTCTTGCTCTGCTCGGACGGCCTCACGGGCATGGTCGACGACCGTCGCCTCGCACAGCTGCTGATGGCGCGCTCGGGTCCCGGTCGCATCGTCGACTCGCTGATCGCCGAAGCCAACGGGCGCGGCGGACTCGACAACATCACGGCGATCGTCGTGCAGGTCCTCGGGCTTGAGGCCGCCGGTGGCTGATCAGCCGCAGACGGTCGGTGAGCTCTCGGAGCTCTACCTCGGCAACATCCTCTACGCGCTGGAGCGCTGCGCGCTCGCGATGGCGGAGGAAGGGCGCGGCGCCGACGCGAAGTTCTATCGCGGCATCGGCAAGTTGCTCGCCGAGGCGCACGGGAAGGCGAAGCAGGCTTCGGCGGAGCCGACGGCCTGACGGCTTTGCCACAGAGGCACAGAGGCGCGGAGGATTGCGCTGGTTCGACAACGGCGAATGTCAGGGGCTCGCACCGCGACGCGGCACGAGCCCCATTTTTTTCGCTGTTCTCCGTGCGACCTCCGTGACTCTGTGTCTCTGTGGCCGCCGTTGCAGTTCAGCGGTTCAACACCGACAGGACGTCCGCGAGCGCGACCGACCGCCGCTCGGCCGTGAACACGCGCAGCCAGCGCGCCGACTGATACAGCTGCTCGCCGAGGATGGGCAGATTGAGCGTCCCGGCGAGTCCCGCGTCGGTGAGGCGATGCACGCTGCCGTCCTTGCCGAGCAGCGGCAGATCGAGGCCGAGCATGCGCTCCTTGCGCGGGAAGTCGAGCAAGAGCTCGCCCGCCTTGAGGCCCAGTGAGGCCGCCAAGGCATCTTCGGCGAGCCGGATGCGCGCGCGGTCGTCGGCCAACCACTCGAGGTCGTAGTCGGCGAGCGCGAAGGCCGGCACTTCGAGCGCGCGCTTGAACAGTCGGCGCTCACGGATCGCCGAGACGAGCGGCCGGTCCCCGCGGTCCAACGCGTGCAGCAGGCCTTCGTCCGTGAACTGCGCGAGGCGTAACGGGTCCAGCGACCCATCCTGCAAGGCGTCCTCGACCAATCGCTTGTACATCGCCGTCGCACTGCGCACGGCGTGGTGCCAGTACACGTTGCGATACATCTGGTACTTCGCGAACAGCAGCGACTCGAGCGCGGAGAGGCCGCGCTCCTTGAGGCCGACGGCGCGTCGGCCCGAGACGGGGTCGGTGACCAGGATCAGCGCGTGACGCAGTCGGTCGACGTCGACTTCACCATACGAGACGCCACAGTTCATCGCGTCGCGCTTGAGGTAGTCGATCTTGTCGAGGTCGATGCTGCCCGAGATCAAGCCCTGCAGCGGCTCCGTGCTCTCCCCACGCACCAGCGCCAGGATCCGCTCCGGGGCATCCGCGGCAAACTCGGCGCGGAGGATCTCACCGACCGCGCCGTCGGCGATCAGCGGGCCAGCGACCGTCTCGTGATGCGGGACGCCGAGCTCCTCGAGGGCATGCGAGAACGGGTAGTGCCCGATGTCGTGCAGCAGCGCGGCGGCGACGACGATGCGGCCATCGAGTTCGCGGAAGGCGTCGTCGACGGTCGTCTCGCGCAGGATGCGGACCGTCTCTTGCGCCAGGTGGTAGGCACCCAGCGCGTGCTCGAAGCGCGAGTGCGTCGCGCCGGGATACACCAGGTGTGCGAGGCCCAACTGGCGCACATAGCGCAGCCGCTGGAACGCCGGCGTGTCCAGCAGGCGAAGGTAGGGCCCTTCGATGCGGATGTTGTTCCAGAGGGGATCGCGGAGCGTCGGCATGCTGTGGGGGAATATATCTGCTTTATTGACAATGAGTTACAGCGTTTGCGGCGAATAGACTTGCTATTCGCCGCAAGATGTGCGGTAAATAGTTGATTTATTCGCCGCAAACGGCAATATTCACCGCATAATGTGCGGTGAATATGTCATACATCCATAATAACCCTGATTGGCCGCGGCTCGCCTGGGACATCGAGTCCCTGGCTGGGCAGCTCTCGGCCGTGCGGCATCGCCAAGGGTTGTTGGTGGGTCGAGTGGCAGCCTTGGGGCTCGAGACGCGGCAGGAGTCGCAGCTCGCGGCGCTCACCGCCGATGTGGTGAAGTCCTCGGCCATCGAAGGGGAGCAACTGCCACCAGACGAAGTGCGCTCGTCGATCGCGCGTCGTTTGGGCCTCGCGGTGGGCGGCCTATCGGCATCGAGCCGCGCCGTGGACGGCGTGGTGCAGATGATGCTCGATGCCACGCAGCGCTTCAATGAACCGCTCTCTGAGCGGCGGCTGTGTGAGTGGCACTCGGCGTTGTTTCCGGTGGGGCATGGGGCGCGGCAGCGGATGACGATCGGTGCCTGGCGCACAGATGCGAACGGTCCGATGCAAGTGGTGTCGGGCTCGTTGGCGGAGCCGCGCGTGCACTTCGAGGCACCGGCGGCGGCACGTGTGCCGCTCGAGATGGAGCGGTTCTTCGACTGGATGAACGCGCCGTCGGTGTTGGACCCGGTGCTGCGCGCGGCGGTGGCGCACTTCTGGTTTGTCACCATCCATCCGTTCGACGACGGCAATGGACGCATCGCGCGGGCGATTGCGGATCTGGCGCTGGCGCGTGCGGACGGGCGACGTGAGCGGTATTACAGCATGTCCGCGCAGATCGAGGCCGAGCGCGGCGAATACTATCGGCAGTTGGAGCGCGCGCAGCGCGGTGGCGTGGACATCACCGCGTGGATTGCGTGGTTCCTCGGCTGCCTCGACCGCTCGTTCGCCCGCGCCGAACTGGCGATGGACCGGGTGCTGCGTGATGGACGCATCTGGGAGCTTGTGAACTCGCGTGGAGCAAACGAGCGTCAGCGACTCGTGTTGACGCGCATACTCGGCGACTGGGAGGGCTGGCTGACGACGTCGAAGTATGCGACGCTGGCCAAGTGTTCGAGTGATACGGCGCTGCGAGATGTGAAGGAGATGGTGGGCTGGGGAGTGCTGGCGCAAAACGAGAAGGGTGGGCGAAGCGTGAGCTATCGGTTAGCATGAGTGTGCAGCCGATGAAGGCGAGGAGATGAGAGAAGGGGGCCGAGACAGTCGTCTCGGCCCCCTTCTGCTTCCTGATGAGTCCTGACGATCAGCCCTTCGGGCCAGCCGCCAGGATCTCCTTGGACACCGCCGCGCCGAACTTCTTGATGTTCTCCTGGAACATCGCGGCGAGCTTCTTGGCCTGCTCATCGTACGCCGCGCTGTCCTTCCACGTGTTGCGCGGGTTGAGCACTTCGTTCGGCACGCCGTCGACGTGCACGGGCAGGTGCAGGCCGAAGATCGGATCGGTGATCGTGTCTTCCTTCTCGAGCGCGCCCGAGAGGGCCGCGCGCACCATCGCACGCGTGTACGGCAGCTTCATGCGCGCGCCGACGCCATAGGGGCCGCCGCTCCAACCGGTGTTCACCAGCCACACCTGCGAGCCGTGCTCCTTGAGCAGCTCGCCGAGCATCTCGGCGTACTTGGTCGGGTGCCACACGAGGAACACC
>PNKF01000054.1 GCA_013822285.1 Gemmatimonas sp. | reverse complement strand
CTTCGCCGGCTACACCGAACGCGAGAAGCAGGAGATCGCCAAGAAGTACCTGATCCCGCGCCAGCTCGAGGAGAACGGTCTCTCGGACAAGAAGCTGAACTTCGCCGACGACGCCATCGCCTCGCTGGTGAGCCAGTACACGCGCGAAAGCGGCGTGCGCCAGCTCGAACGTGAGATCGGCAAGGTGGCACGCAAGGTCGCGCGTCGCATCGCCACCAAGGAAGGCGCAGACGTCACCACCGACGGCGTGATCGACGCCGAGGAAGTGCGCGAGCTGCTGGGCCGTCCGAAGGTGCATCCAGAGAAGGCCAACGTCGCGCATGAAGTCGGCATCGCCACCGGCATGTACTACACGCCGATGGGCGGCGACATCATGTTCGTCGAGGCCTCGGTGCGCCCGCTGGCGGCGCCGACGGCGGAAGGCGGTGCACCGGTCTCGCTCATCCTCACCGGCCAGCTCGGCGACGTGATGAAGGAATCAGCACGCGCGGCCTTCACCTACGTGACCAAGAACGCCGAGCTGCTCGGAATTCCGAAGAG
This sequence comes from Gemmatimonas sp., assembly GCA_013822285.1. Classification (GTDB taxonomy): domain Bacteria; phylum Gemmatimonadota; class Gemmatimonadetes; order Gemmatimonadales; family Gemmatimonadaceae; genus Pseudogemmatithrix. Next base: position 10,388 of record PNKF01000054.1, on the reverse strand, counting down.
CAAGCTCGGTACGGTGGAGACGCACATCCACGTGCCGGCCGGCGCCATCCCGAAGGACGGTCCCTCGGCGGGCGTCGCGATCTCGACGGCGCTGGCCAGCGAGTTGAGCGGACGACCGGTGCGCAAGGATATCGCGATGACCGGGGAGGTCACGCTGCGAGGCCGCGTGCTGCCGATCGGCGGTGTGAAGGAAAAGGTGCTTGGTGCGCTGCGGGCCGGCATCACCGACATCATCCTGCCGAAGGACAATGAGGCGGATGTGGAGGACGTTCCGGACGAAGCGCGCAACCAGCTGCGCTTCCACTTCGTGGGCACGCTCGAGGAAGTGCTCGCGCTGGCTCTGCTCCCGGAGCCGACGAAGGAACCGCTCGTCGCCGTGGCGTAAACGACGCGCGGCCGCCTCTTAGCGGCCGCGCGTCAGTCAGCACATCCGGGGCAGATCAACGACGGGGTCGGTACGGCGTGAGCCGGCCGGCCCCGTCGAGCTTCCAGCGGGGCTGCATCGGTTCGCCAAGCATGAGGCCCGTCGCGGGCTCGTCGGCACGCAGCGCCGCCGCACCCGGCAACGTGAACGGATTCGCCGTCTCATAGCTGACTTCATAGCCGAGGTCTTCGAGCGAACCGATGGTCGTGGCGGACAGCGGCGTGGCGCCACTGCCGAGGAACGGCGTCATGAGTTCGTTGGCGAACACGCTCTCGCGCCAGTGCGAGAAGCGCGAACCGTCGCCGTCCGCGCTGTGCACGGGCACGGTGCTGGCGCAGATGCTGGCGCCGCCGTTGAAGTCGCGGCAGGCTTGGCGCGCGAGCAGCCCGAGGAAGCGGGCATCCGTCGGCGTGGTGGTGTCGATCACCGCCTGGTCGTACCACACGGTGCCGAAGCCGACGACATGCAGCATCTCGTGCAGCACGACGCGTGCGAGTCGCCCCGAACTGAGGAGGTTCTGCACGTCGGCATCATCGAAGCGCATCACGCCGAGCGCGGGCGTGTCGTCGTTGCGGATCAGGCAGGGACCGGCAGAGCCCAGCGTGCCGCCGTTGCCATCGATGGATTCCACGATGGCGTAGATGCGCAGCCCGCGAATGGGTTCGCGGCTGACATCGGGATGGCCGGGCAATCCGCACTGACTGAGGTTCGTGAACGATGTCGGCAGCGCCACGGTGGACAGCGGCCCCACGATGGTCGCACGGATCGTGTTGCCGGCGACGTCGAAGGAGCTGCGCACTTGCTCGGAGGGAGGCGTTCCGAGCCAGATCAGCTCGAGCTCGTACTCGGAGGCGTCGTCGGGGCGCGTCGAAGTGCCGCAGGCGACGCCGGCGAGACAGAGCGCCGCGAGCGCGGCGCGTCGGAGAATGGCGGTTGGGGTCACGCAGTAAATCTGGCGAGTGGGAGAAGGCCGGGGTGAATGACCTGCGTCACAGACTCACATGCCGGGCAGCGGCCCGTAGGTGAGGAAGAAGCGGCGCGCATCGACGCGCAGCGCTCCCGGTTCAGTACCCGCGACGAAAGTCTCGATGTAACGGCGTTCGAGCGGCGTCGTCGGTTCGGCGAGGTCCCCGGTCTCCCGGTCTATCTCGGCGAGCACGATGTTGCCGGGCATGGGCCACGGCGCCACGGATGCACCGCCCCAGCGGGCCAGCATCGTCCCGAAGATCGGTGCGGCGAGTCCGCCGCCCGCGGCGCCCGGCGTGATCGTGCGTGGGCGGTCAAAGCCCAGCCACACGCCAGCGACGAGATTCGGTGTCATCCCCACGAACCACACGTCGGTGTTGTCGTCCGTGGTGCCCGTCTTGCCGGCGACCTGCACGTCCGGCGGCAGGTAGCGGCGCACCGCGCTGCCCGTGCCACGATCCACCGCATCGCGCATCATCTGCACGGCCACGAAGGCCACGGCCGAGTCCATGGCGGGCGCACGCAACTGCGTGCCTTGGCCCCAGAGCGTGCGCCCGATGGGATCCTGCACGCGGAGCACGATGCGCGGCTCCACGGAGCGGCCGTAGTTGGCGAAGGCCGTGAACGCCGAGACGAGCTCGATCGGACGCAGCACCGACGCGCCGATGGCGCTGGCGGGGAATGGCGCAATGGGCGAGGCGATGCCCATGCGATGCGCGAGTGCGATGACCGAGTCGGCGCCTTCACGCTGCCAGAGCGTGACCGCCACGGGATTCCGCGAGCGCGCGAGTGCCGTACGCAGCGTGAGCGGGCCGAGGTATTCACCGTCCGCGTTCTTCGGCGAATAGACCTGGGCATCGTAGCGAATCGTGATTGCCGTGTCCGGCACGATGGCCGTCGGCGGCATCGAGTCGAGCAGCGCACGCGCGTACACGATCGGCTTGAAGGTGGACCCAGGTTGGCGCTGGCCGTTCGTCGCGCGGTTGAACGGCGCTTGCGCGTAGTCGCGTCCGCCGACCAGTGCGCGCACGTCGCCGGTGGCGGGATCCATTGCGACGACCGCTCCCTGCAACCAGTTCGCCGCATCGCGCGGCGCGGTACGCGGCGTGGGGTGGCGGTAGCCGCGCTGCCCTTCGATGCCTTGGATGCCTTCCAGCAGCGCCGACTGCGCGGCACGCTGCAGCGCAGGGTCGATCGTGGTGGTGATGCGCAAGCCACCCGCGTCAACGGCGAGGCCAGCGCGCTCCAGCGTCTGGCGCACGGCGTCGACGAAGTACGGCGCGGCTACGCTCATTCCGGCATTCGGCGCGACACGCACCGGCGCGCGACGCGCGATGGTCGCCTGCTCTCGCGTGATGTAACCCTGCTCCGCCATCAGCCCGAGAATGGCGTCACGGCGATTCTTGTTGCGGTCGGGGTACCGGATCGGATCGTAGATCGCCGGCCCCTTGGGCAACGCGGCCAGCGACGCCGCTTCGGCGATGCTCAGCTCGGACGCCGACTTCCCGAAGTAGTGTCGCGCCGCGCTCTCGATGCCATACCAGTTCCGGCCGAAGTGGATCTGGTTGAGATAGGCCTCGAGGATCTGCTGCTTGGTGTAGCGCTTCTCCATCTCGCGCGCCGCGAGTTGCTCGCGCACCTTGCGCGACAGCGACCGGTCTGAGCGGTCGATGATCGTCGGGTGCATGTTGCCGACGAGCTGTTGCGTGATCGTGCTCGCGCCTCGCGACGCCCCGAGCAGGTTGTCGCGGATGGCCGACGCGATGCCCACGACGTCCACGCCGTCGTGTTGATAGAAGCGCCGATCCTCCACCGCCACGAAGGCGCCGTGCACATAGCGCGGCAGCGACGCCAGCGAGATGGAGGTGCGCCACTCGCGCCCGATCTCGCCGATCAGCGAACCGTCCCGCGCCAGCACCAGCGACGACTGCGGCGGGGGAATGATCTGCCAGGCCTGCACGGCGGAGGAGTCCTGCGCGCGCGCCACCCGCCCCGCCCCGATGAGGAGCAGCGCGGCGAGGCTGGAACGTCGGACGAATCGGAGAGAATGGCGCACGGACTGCATTCTACCCCAGAGGACGCGCTCCAGCCCTCTCCCGCCACGCCTCCCGTCTCCCTTCTCCCGGCTCACGACCTCCGCCCGCCGCACGTCCTCTTCTCCCCGCTCCCCTCTCCCGACCTCCGCCACAGCCCCCGTCCCTCCTCTCCCACCGGAACTAGATTTCCAGTGTGTCCGCCCTCACGATCGCTCTCCCACAGTTCCGCCCCACCAAGGCGAACCTCAGCGCGAATCTCGACCGCATCGCCGGCCTGATCGCCCAGTCTGCCACGCTGAGCCCGCGGCCCCAACTCGTCGTCTTCGCCGAGACGGTGACCAGCGGCTACTTCGTCGAGGGTGGTGTTCGCGAGCTGGCGATGCCGGTCGACCGGCTGCTGGCCGAGCTCGACAGTCGTCTGCTCGGCCTCGCGCCGCAGTTGCCGGCGCTCGATGTGGTGTTGGGCTTCTACGAAGTCGCCGCGGACGGCACGCTGCATAACAGCGCCGCCTGCATCGGTTTCGGCGGCGGCGAGGCCACGCGACTCCTGCACCTGCACCGCAAGAACTTCCTGCCGACCTACGGCCTCTTTGACGAGGAACGATTCGTCGAGCGTGGCTATGGCGTGCACGCGTTCGAGACGCGCTGGGGGCGCGCGGCCATCCTCATCTGCGAGGATGCTTGGCATTCGCTCACCGGAACCATCGCCGCGCTCGACGGCGCTCAGGTCGTGTGTGTGGTGGCCGCAGCCCCGGCGCGTGGCGTCGCCCCGCGTGATGAAGGCTCACAGCCTGGCAGCGTCGCGCGCTGGGAACGCCTGATCCGCGATATCGCCGACGAGCACGGCGTGTACTGCGTGCTGGCGAACCTCGTCGGCAGCGAAGGCGGCCGCATGTTCCAGGGCGGCTCGATGGTCGTGGGACCGCGGGGAGACGTGCGGGTCCGCGCCCCGCTCTTCGAGGAAGCGATGATCACCGCGACGGTGGAGCTGGCGGACATCGCCCGTGTGCGCGCCGAGCTGCCGCTGCTCAGCGACCTGAAGGCGCAGTTGCCGGCGATGCGTGCTGAGCTGGAACGCGTCTCGGGCATCGCCGCAGGCCGCGCGCCTGCGAAGGCCACTGGGGTGTCCGCTTCTCAGGCACCGACTGGCGCGGCTCGTCGCGAGCCCGCCGCCGGCTCGGCGAGCAAGGCCCGCGAAGTCCCGCTCGCCGCCATCACGCACCTGCCGTTGGTCACCGGCGCCTCGCACGCGGCGCCTCCCGCGCTCGACATCGATGCACGGTTGGTCGAGCAGTGGTTGGTGGCCTTCCTGCGCGACGAGTTCCAGCGCCGTGGCTTCACCAAGGCCGTCGTCGGGGTTTCCGGTGGCGTGGACTCTGCGGTCGTCGCCGCGCTTGCCGCGCGGGCGCTCGGCAAGGAGCACGTGATCGGCGTTCGGCTGCCGTACCGCACGTCGAGCGCCGATTCGCTGGCCCACGCGCAGCTGTTGATGGACCAACTCGGCATTCAGCAGCGCACGCTGGAGATCAGCGGCGCGGTGGATGGCTATCTCGCGCAGGAGCCCGACGCCGATGCGGCGCGGCGCGGCAACGTGATGGCGCGCGTACGCATGATTTCGCTCTTCGACCTCAGCGCCAAGCACCGCGCGCTGCCGCTCGGCACCGGCAACAAGAGTGAACGCCTGCTCGGCTACTTCACCTGGCATGCCGACGATTCGCCACCGGTGAATCCCATCGGCGACTTGTTCAAGACGCAGGTCTGGCAGCTCGCCGCGTATCTCGGCGTGCCCGATGAGATCGTGAAGAAGCCGGCCAGCGCCGACCTCATCGCCGGACAGACCGACGAGGCGGACTTCGGCGTGAGCTACGCGGTCGCGGACGAGATCCTCAACTGGCTGCTGCACGGCTGGACGCGCGAGGAGCTGCTCGCGAAGGGCATCGACGCCGAGGCCCTGCGTTTGGTGACCAAGCGACTCGACTCCACGCATTGGAAGCGCAAGCTGCCGACGGTGGCCATGGTGAGCGGGGCGGCGATCGGCGAGAGTTACCTGCGCCCGGTTGATTACTAGCCACCGCAAGATTCGGGTCGCCGCCGTCGCCCGGCGCTTCGAGATTCCATCCTGACTTCAACGGAGTTCATGATGGACGCGACCACAGACTATGCGCGGATCGAGAAGGCGATCCGCTACCTCGACCGCGAGCGCGCGACCGCGCCATCCCTCGCCGACGTCGCCGCGCATGTGGGCCTCAGCGAGTCGCACTTCCAGCGCATGTTCACGCGCTGGGCGGGCATCAGTCCGAAGCGTTTCGTGCAGTACCGCACCGCCGAGATGGTGAAGCGGCTGCTGCGGGAACGGCGACCGGTGCTGGAGACGACGTACGAAGCAGGTCTGTCGGGCCCGGGGCGCCTGCACGACCTGGTGGTGAACGCCGAAGCCGTGACGCCCGGCGAGTTGCAGCGCGGTGGACTGGGCGTGACCGTGCGCTACGGATTCCATCCGACGCCATTCGGCGACTGCTTGATTGCCGTGACCTCGCGCGGCGTATGTCATCTCGCGTTCGTCGAGCCCGTCACGCGGCAGGAGGCGTTGGCGCGACTCGAGCACGATTGGCCGTTGGCCCAGCTCGTGCCCGATCAGCACGCGACGCGCGCGGCGGCGGCGACGGCGTTTCCACCACCGGGCAGCAGCGCGGTGCCTTCGCTCGCGCTGCACGTGAAGGGCACGAACTTCCAGCTGAAGGTGTGGAAGGCGTTGCTGGAGATTCCGGTCGGCGACGTCACGACCTACGGCGCGATCGCCACGAAGCTCGGCGATCCGAAAGCCTCACGCGCCGTCGGCACGGCAGTGGGGGCGAACCCGGTGAGCTATCTGATCCCCTGCCACCGCGTGATTCGCGCGAGTGGGGAGATGGGAGGGTACGCGTGGGGTGTGGAGCGGAAGAAGGTCATGCTGCGGCGGGAAGCCATGCTCACGGAGCTTTGAACTACGACCGCAGCTGTGAGCTGTAAGCTGTAAGCTCTAAGGGACGACGTCGTTGCAGTTCCCTTCCAGCTTACAGCTCAGAGCTTACAGCTGCCGTTAGGCCGCCTGCGCATAATGCAGACTCACCGCTCGGCGTGCCCCTCTCTTCAGCTGCCGGTGCACCGCTCGTGCATACCGCATGAAGTTCTGCCCGGCCACCGGATACCGGGCGAAGAATTCTGTGGGTAGCAACGAGCCTTTGCGTTGGTTGCAGGCTTGGCAGGCCGAGACGAGGTTGCCGGGATGATGGGACCCGCCCCGCGAGAGCGGGATCACATGATCCAGTGTGGCGTTCTCCAATCCCAGGCCGGTTCCGCAGTACACACAGCGACGTCCACAATCCCGAAAGGTCGCACGCTTGACTTGGCGCTTGTGCTGCTGGTGCAGCACGCGGCGAGCGTTGCGGGAAAGCCCGCGCGGGGCGCGGGCGAGAGCGATGTGGTGGACGCCCCGATGTGACATCGAACCTCACCTGAAATGAAGACACCCCGCGGCGAGCCATTAGGCCCGGGCGGGGTGTCTTCGGACGAGTGGGGGAGACTCCAGCTCGCGATCGCGTTCAGCGATCGTGGCCACTGCGGCTGGAATGGCTGTCCGAACGTTTCGGTCACAGGCCTCCCGTCGCGGAACGTGCTGGCTCGTGAGTCCAAGCCACGTTCCTTGTTGGTACGACGCGCCTACGATGTGGAGGTCACGTGATTCCGCGCAAGGGAAATCCGTGAAGTCGCATATTTGTGATGCGACCTACTGCCGACCGCCACTCCAGATGGCCAGGATGCCGCACCAGCCGTTGCCGGCCGCACGCTGCAGCTCAATCGGCGCGGCGGCGGCCGTCGGATACAGCTCCATGCCGGCCACGGACTGAGCCGAGAGCAGGTCGTCCACCGACGTGCGCGAGGCGAGGAAGCGCGAGGTGCCCGTCTGGCCACCGCCGAGGCGCCGGACTTCGTCCTGACCCTCGCGAGTGTACAGCTCCTCGACCATGCCAGTCATGCGCATGCCGTCCACGATGACCGCCAGCGCGCAGCCCGGCGTGCGGCCCGTGAGGATCGGCCGCGTGCCGAAGCGCTCGATCTTCACATAACTCTCACCCGCGAGGATCGCCGAGACGACGTTGACCTGGCGGGAGTCGAGTTCTTCGGGCGTGATGAAGCGGGCGACGGTCGCACCACGGCGCACACGCTCCATGCGCTCATAGAACCCACGACGCGCCAGCGGGGTATCGCGGCGCTCGGTGATCGTGCGCGGATTCAGGGCGCGCGGCAGCGGGTCCATCTCGACGATGAATCGCCCGTCCTCGACCACGCGCACGAACTCGCCGAAGGGCCGATAGCCGATGCGACGCACCACGAGCTCCACGGAATCCGCGTCCACGGGCGCCGGCAACTCGACGACGCCGTCCTCGTTGGCCACGCGGTTCACGCCACTCTTCACCGTGACCACGGCGTACGGGATCGCCTGGCCGCCACGATCGCGTACCGCCACTTCGCGCACGGGCGTGCGCTGCACCGCAGGGGCCGCGGGATTCTGGGCGGCGAGAGCCTGCGGAACGACGGCGGCGGCCACGCAGAGGGTGGCCAGCAAGGACAAGCGGGTCAGGGCGACGGGAGACATACGCGGGCGTGTTCAGGGTTCGTCCGAATAGTACCCCAGCGTGGGCTTCAGGGTCGAGGTGCGGGGAACGGCGCGAGGCGTCGGGTGACGTCGAGATTGGTGATGTGCAGATTCGCGCCGCGCCCGATGCGGAAGCCGTAGGCGCCCTCGGCGGTGAGCGCCGCCCGCGGCCACGCGCCGACACGCGTTCCATTCACGAAGAAGCGGACCGAGTCCGGCTCGGCTCGCACGCTTACGCGATGCCGTGCGAATCCCGTCGAATCGCGACCGCTGATGCCCGGCACGCTCGCCCAGTCGTGCAAGGCGCGCGTGGCGCCGTGCTCGTGCCGCAGCACCGCCGCCTTGCCGTCAGGCCGCATCACGAACGCCGTCCAACTCGCGTGCAGGCCATCGAGCCCCGCCCCGCCGACGAACACACCGTACTCGGCGGCGTCCGCGCCGTCACTGAAGTAGATCATCTCGCCCTCGAGCACGAAGCGGCCTTCGGCGCGCTCTGCCGTCGGAAAGAGCACGCCTCCGGGTCCCATCGTGACGTGCCAGCCGGGCGCCATATGCGTGAACTCGAACTTCGCCGTGCCGACGTTGCCGGTGCCACCGCGCTGAGGCTCGGCGGGGACGTCCGTCTTCCACGACCAGCCTGCAGGCGTGAGCGACGAGGACGTCGCTGACATCTGAGCGTTGAGTCCGAGCCACGGGAGCGCGACGAGAGCCGCAATCAGTGCACGCACGGAATGACTCCGGAGGTGGGTTGGCCGGAGTATACGAACAAAGTCCGCCTCCGTCATCCGCCCCAAAGCCCGTCGGCGGTAGTAAATTGCGGAGTCCCAAAGGCTTCCCTTAAACCCAGCCTCATCATGGCCACCTCCGCCAAGGCCCGTCGCGCCACGCACGGCCTCACGAAGGACCAACTGCTCGCCGCCTACCGCACGATGCTCCTGTCGCGTCGCCTCGACGACAAGGAAATCCAGCTCAAGCGGCAGAACAAAATCTTCTTCCAGATCTCCGGCGCCGGCCATGAGGCCGTGCTGACGGCGGCGGGCCTGGTCTTCAAGCCCGGCTACGACTGGTTCTATATGTACTACCGGGACCGGGCCCTCTGCCTCCAGCTGGGGATGACGGGCGCCGAGATGCTCTACTCGGCCGTCGGCGCGGCCGTCGACCCCAACTCGGGCGGCCGCCAGATGCCGTCGCACTGGGGCCATAAGAAGCTCAACATCGTCTCGACCTCCTCGCCGACGGGCACGCAGTTCCTGCAGGCGGTGGGCTCGGCCGAGGCCTCGGTGCGCGCCAAGGCACTGGGCATCAGCGAAGGCTTCGAGAAGGACGAGGTCGTCTTCGTCTCCACCGGTGACGGCACCACGTCGCAGGGCGAGTTCTGGGAGTCGCTGAACACGGCCTGCAACCTGAAGCTGCCCGTGGTCTATCTCGTCGAGGACAACGGCTACGCGATCTCCGTGCCGGTCGAGGTGAACACCGCAGGCGGTTCGATCTCCAAGCTCGTCGCCTCGTTCCCCGACCTCTACATCCAGGAAGTGGACGGCTGCGACCTGCTCGCGTCCTACGAGGTGATGCAGAAGGCCGTCGAGTATGCGCGTCAGCGGAAGGGCCCGGCCCTCGTGCACGCGAAGGTGATTCGCCCCTATTCGCACTCGCTGTCCGACGACGAGGTGATGTACCGCCCCGACGCCGAGCGCGAGGCCGATGCCGCGCGCGACCCGATCACGAACTATCCGAAGTGGCTGGTCGACGAAGGCTACTGCACGGACGCGGACATCAAGGCGATCCAGGAGTCCGTGGACGCCGAAGTGCTCGCCGCCACCGACGACGCGCTCTCGCAGCCGCAGCCGGATCCGAGCACGGTGCACTTCGGCGTGTTCTCGCCGGACGTGGACCCGACCAGCGAGCAGTTCGACACCGAGGACGACCCGCAGTTCTCCGGCGAGCCGACCACGATGGTGGACCTGCTCAACGCCTGCATGAAGGACGAGATGCGGCGCGACCCGAAGATCCTGATGTTCGGCGAGGACGTCGCCGACGTCTCGCGCGAGGAGTACCTCGGCAAGGTCAAGGGCAAGGGCGGCGTCTTCAAGGTGACCTGGGGCCTGCAGAAGGAGTTCGGCGGCACGCGCGTGTACAACTCGCCGCTGGCCGAGGCGAACATCGTCGGCCGCGCGATCGGCCTGGCGCTGCGCGGCTTCAAGCCGGTGATCGAAGTGCAGTTCTTTGATTACATCTGGACCGCCTACATGCAGCTGCGCGACGAACTTGCGACGATGCGCTGGCGCTCGAACAACATGTTCGCCGCGCCGATGGTGGTGCGCACGAC
>PNKF01000053.1 GCA_013822285.1 Gemmatimonas sp. | reverse complement strand
GGGGGTGAGGGCGAGGGGTCCTCCGGTTCTTTCTGGAATCTTCGAGAAAGCATGAGCCAGCAGCGCGTAGTGCGAATCGTCGAAACTGTGGCCGCCGGTGCCCTCGTGGTGCTCGCGGCTTTCGCCGCTATGGGGGATCCGCCGACCGCCAGCGAGTGGCGCGCAGCGGCTTTCTTCACGGTGTTCGGAGTCTTGGCTGCTGCGCTGACTTACAACACTTCGAAGTCGACGGCAGGAACTATCAGCTTCTTGCCGTTCCTCAGCGTGGCGCTAGTGTCGCCGAATCTAGCTGCTCTGCTCGCTGTTCTGACCAGCACGCTGCTTGCGGAGCTCGTGCATCGGCGGCCGCTGCTAAAGCTGATTTTCAACACGGCGCAGCACACTTTCTCGGTGGCCGTCAGTATCGCTTTGTACTTGGCGGTCGGTGGCGAGTCGGCGTTGACCGGCACCCCGCAGATCTTGCCCTTCGTGCTACTGGTTGCCACCTACTTCATTGTCAACAAGCTCGCAGTGAGCACGGTGGTGGCGGCTGCATCGGGGGCCGGAACACTACCGCTGTGGATCAAGAGCATTGGGGGATCAGCGCTGTATGACGCGCTCTCAATGCCGTTAATCATCTTCTTCGCGATCGCTTACTCTCGACTAGGTCCTGGCTGGACGGCCATCCTGGCGCTGCCGATGCTCGGAATTCGGCAACTCTACCGAACCGTCTATGCACTCGAGAAGGTGAACGAAGAGCTGCTGCAGCTCATGGTCGCATCGATCGAGGCGCGTGACCCTTACACATCTGGTCATTCTCAGCGAGTCGCTCGATATGCGCGAGTAATCGCGAAGGAAGTCGGGCTTTCGCAGCGTCAGATTGAACGGGTCGAAATCGCCGCGCTGCTCCACGACGTGGGCAAGATCCACGAAGAGTTTGCGCATATTCTGCGTAAGCCAGGCAGGCTATCTGAAGACGAGTTTGCGATGATGAAGCTGCACCCAATCCGGAGTGCGGAGCTCGTCTCGAAGGTTTCGCATTTTGTTGACTTGGTGGCCCCGGTTCGCGCCCATCACGAGGCCTGGAACGGTACCGGCTACCCCGATCAGCTCAAGGGTCAGGACATTCCGCTAGCAGCCCGCGTAATCGCGATTGCAGACACAATTGACGCGATGACTACATCGCGTCCTTATCGTGAAGGGTTGTCATTGGAGAAGGTGCGTGCTGAAATCGCTGCGGAAAGTGGTCGACAGTTCGATCCCTCGCTTGCTGACGCGATTTCGAGTCCGCGAGTCTGGAGCGTCGTCAGCGAGACGATTTTGCGCGCGCAACTTGACCTGCCTGCGACTGAACTACGACTGACTTACGGCGGGTTGGTACCAGGCAACACCGGCGAGTTCGTGGCACTAGGCTCGCGCTAGCGAGTCGGCGAACGCGCGCAGGTCTTTGAATGCCGGCGCAATTGGAACGCTGCCGCGGATCGATCTTGCGCTTAGATGACCTCTCGCCAGCTCCAGGACGGTGTCCTCCGCCCCTGCTAGCCTAGCCGTTTCGAGGCACTTGTCGACGATGAAGTCGGCAACAGGTCTGCCGAGAAAGGTCTTCGTACCCTCGAGAGCCTCTTCCATCAAGGCTCGCGCCGCAGCATGGTCACCGTGGAGCGCGGCCGCAGCCGCAGCGAGCGCGATTTCTCCCGCGCGCCCGTGAGTCCGTCCGAACGACCTCACGAGCGTTAGTCGGCTGGAAGTATCGTCTGGCTCTTGGGACATTTGGCCGAGAGCGAATTGTAGGCGGTCGCGGACGTGTTCGAAGGAGGTTTGCGTGTTGCCGTGGCCTCCGCCAGTCGTGTGCTCCGCGAGAAGCTGAAGCCACCTCGAAGCCTGCTCTGTATTGGCATAGTCTAAGTGCATGTTGCAGAGCAATTCGAGGGAGAGGCGTACGGCATGCTTCATGCCGTGAGCATGAGCGAGTTGGTAGGATGCCTCGCCCGTCGCAGCCGCTTCATCGATGAACCCGCCGACGCGCAACGCATGCGCAGAACAGCGCAGAAGGAGGCATTGGTCGCTAATGGACAGTCCCTCCATGTCGATCGATCGAACGCGATTAAAGGCTTCAGCGATCTCGTCTGTTGAGCCAAGCTCCGCTGCGAAAATCAACTCGCACAAGGCCGCAGCAGGAGACAATCCCGCCTTGCTCGTCGTTTCCCGTGCGATTGCAATGAACTTCATCAACGCCGTGCCGTCTGCCGCATTGCTCGCGAGCCGAAGGCCCCAGAGGCAGGCCCTCGTGGTGTCACCTGGAGACAGTCGTTCGCAGTACGCCAACGAAAGCAGCTCGTCGAACGGGCCTCTGTCGGCTGCATCAAGCTTTATATGGCAGTCGGCGGAGACGCCGACCGCAAGCAGGTGCTCTGGGGTCAACGCGCCTGTCTGGAGCAAGCGCGAGCGCCAAATCTCGTTTGCAAGTTCGAGACTCCGCGCCGGATGTCCAGTAGCCAGAAGGACGACAGCCTCGCGAACCCGGAAGCGAGCGCGTGTCACGGGGTTTCGTCCTTCGGGCGGACATGCTTCAAGACTTTGCAGCGCAGATTCGTACAGCCCTGCTGCTATCAGAGAGTCGATACTCCGCAACCTGAAGTGCGTTGCGCGACTGTGGTCGCCTGCAAGCCGATAGAGATCGGCAAGACAGCCTTGCGTGGTGAGTTCATCGGTGTCGCTTTCGGCTTGAAGCACCTCTGCGCATTCCAGTGCGAGCGTCGCAGAAACGGTCTCGGGTGTTCCCAAGAGGATGGACTCTCTCCAGCTGTCATGAAGTCGCAGAATACGGGCAGAGTCAAGTTGCAGAATGCCCTCCTGAGAGAGCGAGTCTACCGCGGAGAGGAAGACCCCGCGCTCCTGTCCGGCGGCGGCCTGAACGCGGCCAATAGTCGCGGCGCTTGAGAGTAGAGAGACGATTCTGAGAACGCGAATCGCTTCCGTCGACTGCGTCGACAGGTTTCTTGCGACGACGTCTGAGAGTGATGCAGGGAGAGCATCGAGAGGTTCGCCTCGCGCGGACGACAGTGCGAGTTCGCGTGCAAACAGTGGGTGCCCACCTGATCTTCGCGCAATCCGATCTAATGCGGTGTCGGGCAGCTGGTTGCCGTGAGCATGGGCAGTTGAAGCCGCGAGAGTTCTGACAGCATCGGGTTCGAGCGGATGCAGTCTTACGATCTGCGCACCGCGCCGTCCGTCCGATCTTTCCGTCAAGAGGTGCGCTGCGGGGTGTGTAGCTGCCAAGCAGCTACACCGACTCGACTGAAGATCGATTAAAAGTGCGTATATGAGTGAGACAGAACGCGAATCCGCATTCTGAAGGTCGTCGAGACATATCAACAACCGCGACTCGTGACCGATTGCCCCAATCAAGGCCACCAGCGACTTCCGAATCTCATCCGGTGTAGTAGCGGGACCAAAGCTCATGTCACCATCTTGCGCCGGCTCTTCGCGGAGGATGGTCTTCACAGTCGACATCGCCATCGGGTCTACCGCCGCTGCTCCGGGTACCGCAACAAGAAGCCGGCAGAGTTCTCGAATGGCAGCCCACGGATGCGAAGCCAAAGTCGCCTCCGCCCGCAACGCCACACATCGCACCCCTCTCAGCGCCGCATACTCCCGCGCCTCCGCCAACAACCGCGACTTCCCATACCCAGACGGCCCCACCAGCAGCACCGACCGGCTCCGCCCCAGCAGCGCGGACTCCACCGCCTGCGTCAACGCCGACATCTCCTCCTCCCGCCCGACCAACGGGACCTCCCGAGGCCCCGTCGGCACCCAGCTGGCCCGCCGCTCGGCGATCCGTTTGCGCAGCTGCAGCGCCGGCTTGCCGACACTGCCGTCTCCGGTGCCGACCTCGGCGAGGTAGCTGTCGAGGATCTCCAGCGCGAGCGTCTTCGCGCCCGACATCGAGGCGGCCTCGGCGCGGGCGAGCGTCGCCTCCTCGTTGAGCGGATCACTACTCAGCACGGCTTTGGCCCAGCGGTCCAGGTCCGCCCAGCGACCCTGCGATCGAGCCCCGACGATGAGCTGCATCGCCGCCTTGCGCGCCTGATGGCTGACCTCGTCGCGGATGCCATCGCACCAATCAAGGAACGCTCGCGGCAATCGCGTGCTGAAGGTGGGGCCGAAGGCCAGCGCGCCCTCGACGTCCTCGGCGGTGGCGCTCTCAGGCCACGCGGGAGCGAGGCAGCGGCGCAGGTCGCTGTCGACCTTCGCGGGGTCGAGGGTGAGGCTGTCGCCGTCCTCAAGGAAGCTCATCCCCTTCTGGCGCAGGCGATACAGCATCTGCCGCATCGCGTGCCGCCGGGCTTCCTCCTCACCCCCGGGCCAGAAGGTGTCGAGCACGTCGTCCCGCGAGACGCGGTCGCCGGCGCGGGTGGTGAGGTACAACCCGAGTGCGAACAGCGCTTCGGTGCCCATGCCGATGCGGCGCGTACCCACCGTGAACTCGGTGGCGCCGAGTACACGGACCATCACCTGGTCGGAGGGGACTGCTGCGCGCGCCATGGCTCGGAATGCAGGGGGCGGCCGTCACCGGGCCGTCACTGGGCGTCAGTGAACGGCCGGACTGCTACAATGCCGCCCCCCGGCGGCGCTCGCTAGAGGCCTACTTCTTCAGCCCGAGGATCTGCTCGATTCCCACACCCTCGGCTTCGGCCTGGAAGTTGAGCACCACGCGATGCCGCAACACGCTGAACGCGACGGCATCCACGTCCTCGAGGTCCGGCACGGCGCGGCCATCCATCGCCGCGCGCGCCTTCGCGCCGAGCACGAGGTTCTGACCGGCGCGCGGGCCGGCCCCGACGCTCACGTACTTCCGCACGGCCGGCGATGCGCCTTCTTCGCCAGGACGCGTGGCGCGCGCGAGGCCCACCGCGTAGCTCACCAACGAGGGTGGGGCTGGGAGACGACGCACCAGTTTCTGCATCTCCAACACTTCCGCCGCGTTCAGCGAGGGCTTCACTGCGCCCTTCTGGATACCCGTCGTGCTCGAGACGATGGCCTCTTCCTCGGCGACGCTCGGATACCCGATGCGCAGCTCATACATGAACCGGTCGAGCTGGGCTTCCGGCAGGTGGTACGTGCCTTCCTGCTCGATCGGGTTCTGCGTGGCGAGCACGAAGAACGGCTCGGGCAGGCTGTACGTCTTGCCGGCGACCGTGACCGTGTGCTCCTGCATGGCCTGCAGCAACGCGGCCTGCGTCTTCGGCGGCGCGCGGTTGATTTCGTCGGCCAAGACGATGTTGCCGAACACGGGACCGCGCGCGAAGGTGAACGCACGCTTGCCCGTGCCGTGATCCTCCTCGAGCAACTCCGTGCCCGTGATGTCGCTGGGCATCAGGTCCGGCGTGAACTGGATGCGGCTGAACTGCAGGTCCAGCGCTTCGCTCAGCGTCTGGATGAGCAGGGTCTTCGCCAGGCCGGGCACGCCGACCAGCAGCACGTGACCGCCAGCGAGCACCGCCGAGGTGAGCATGTCGACGATGTCGGTCTGGCCGACGATGCGCTGCGCAATCTGTCGGCCCATCTCGCGCCGTGCCTCGGCGAGGCGCGCCAACAGCTCCAGGTCTCGCGCGTCCGCCGCAGCGTCGCGCCCTCCAGTCTGACTCACAGGCTCTCTCGGATTGGGGTCCGGCGGGGGTGCGGCAATCTAACTCGCGGTGACACTTCTATGACACTCACCGCGGGCCTCGTGCCGATCATATACGCATGGCACTGCCCCATTTGTTGCTCGTCAACCTCGGAACCCCCGACGCCCCGACCCCGGAGTCGGTGCGCCGCTTCCTCGATGAGTTCCTGTCCGACCCGGACGTCATCGACTTCCCCAAGTGGTTCTGGCAGCCGATCCTGCAGGGCATCATCCTCCGCACGCGGCCCAAGAAGGTCGCGCATGCCTACGAGTCGATCTGGACCCCCGAGGGCTCGCCGCTGCGCGCGAGCACCGAGCGCATCGTCGCCCAGCTTCGCGCCGAGGCCAATGGCCAGTTCACGGTGAGCGCCGCGTATCGCTACGGGGAGCCGAGCATCGCCTCGGAGAAGGCCCGCTTGAAGGCCGCGGGCGTCGAGAGGATCGTCGTGGTGCCGCTCTTCCCGCAGCGCACCTCCAGCACCACGGGCACGGCCTTCCGCCGCGCGTTCGAGTCGGCCGTCTCGCTGCAACTCGGCGTGCCGGTCATCGACCGCGTGATTCCCGCGACGGACCCGGGCTACATCAAGGCGCAAGCGGATCGCTTCTTCGAAGCCATCGCCGACGAACCCGCGCCCCCGGACCACATCGTCATCTCGTATCACGGCATCCCTGAGCGCTACGATCGCAACGAGCGCCGGGCCTACTCCTCGGATTGCTGCCACACGACCACCGCGCTGCTCGAAGCCATCAACTGGCCCGTCGAGAAGTCCACGCTGACCTTCCAGAGCAAGTTCGGCCCGGAGAAGTGGCTGACGCCGGCGACCGACGCGGTGCTCGAGAACTTGCCGGCTCGCGGCATCAAGAGCGTGGCGGTGATTACGCCGGGCTTCGTCACCGATGGCCTCGAGACCATCGAAGAGATCGGCGACCGCGGACGCGAGAGCTTCCTTGAGGCGGGCGGCGAACGCTTCATCCGCGTGCCGGCCGTCGACACGCATCCGGCGTTCATCCGCTCGCTGGCGCAGCTCGCGGTCGCCTGAGCTCGTCGCCGCCTATGGCTTTGTCTGAGCGCGACCGCCGCGGCACGGCACAGCGCGATGGCGACGTCGCGCTCGTGGGCATCTCGTGGCGCCACGCGAGCGCCGAACAGCTCGCGCGCTTCACGCTGCCGCGCGAGGCGCGCGGCGAGCATCTGCGCGACCTCGCCGCGCTGCTCGAAGTCGACGAACTCTTCTATCTCGCGACCTGCAATCGCGTCGAAGTCGCCTTCGCCGGTGGCGCGGAGATCCCCGTGCCCGAGCGGCGGCGGCGACTGCTTGAGCACTTCGATGCCTCGGCGGACCCCCGCGCGCTGCGCGCGTGGGCAGCGGAGGGTGCCGTCGAGCATCTGTATCTCGTGGCCAGCGGACTCGATTCCGCACGCGCGGGTGAAAGTGAGATCATGGGGCAGCTGAAGACGGCCGCGATCGAGTGCGACGCCGCCGGTCTCCTCGGGCCCACATTGCGCGCGCTCGTCGACGACGCCCTGCGCGTCGCGCGTCGCGTGCGACCCGTGACGGACGGCCACGTCGGTCGCGCATCCCTCGCCGACATCGGATTGCAGCACATCGCCGAGCGGCTCGCGGTGCAGTCCGGAGCGGTGGCACTGGTCGGCGTCTCGCCGATGACGGTGCACTGCGCCAACGCCCTCAGCGAACGTGGCGTGCCCGTGATTCTCGTGAATCGCAGCGTCGAGCGGGCGATGGCCGTCGCCCCGGAGGGCGTAAAGGTCCGGTCGTTGGAGGCGTTTCGCCTTTCACCGGACGTAGTCAGTGCCGTGCTGCTGGCGACCGGCGCCAACGAGCCGTTGTTCGATGCCGCCGATTGCCAACGACTGGCGAGGCGCGGCACGCAGGGACTTCCGCCGCTCATCGTGGACTTCGGGCTGCCGCCTTCCCTGCGGCCCGAGGAGGCGGAACGGACGGGAATGGCCCACATTGGTATGGACAGCATCACCCGCGCGGCCGAAGCCGACCGTGAGGGCGCCCTCGGCGCCTTGGGTGAGGCCCGTGCACTCGTGGACGCCGCGCTGGACGAGCGGCGCACGCGCGAGTGGACGGCCATCGTGGACCCAACCATCTTGGAGCTGCGCCGTCGCTACGCCGATCGCGCGCAGTCTGAAGTGGAACGCATCCTGACGCAGGAACTCAAGACGCTGGATGAATCGGAGCGCGAGGTGCTGCGCCGCTGGGCGGCGAGCCTCTCGCACCAACTGGCGCATGTTCCGTCACGCGGACTGCGTGACCTCGCGGCCAGCGCGGGTCCGGAGGCTGCGGCGGAGTTCCTCGCCGTCGCTGAGCCCGAACTCGCACAGGACCTGCGCCGCCGCCTGGTGGGCTCGTGAACGCAGGCCGCAGCGGACGCCGCGCCGTCCCGCGGCCGGGCGCGCGGCAGCGCTCGCCGTCGACGCGGAGCGTGCAGGTCGGCTTCTTCCTGCTCTTGCTCGTCTGCGCCGCGCAGCTGGCCTTCTGGATGTGGGACGAGTGGCGCTACACCGCGCTCATGACCGATCGCCTCTCGGCGGCGCTCGCGGCCACCGGTGCCGGCGGCGACGAGATTACGCGGCTCGCGACCGAGCGTGCACAGCGATTGAATCGCTATGCCTGGGAAGGCGCGTTCTTCCTGTCGGTGCTGATCGCGGCGATGGCCGTCGTCCTGAAGGCCCTGCGCGAAGAGACCGAGCTGCGACGGCGCCAAGAGCAGTTCCTCGCGGCGGTCTCGCACGAGTTCAAGAGTCCGCTGGCGTCGCTGCGTCTCTCCGTCGAGACCCTGTCGATGCGCGATCCCGCGTCGGCGGAGCGCGCCGAGCTCGTGCGTCGCATCGTCGTCGAGCTGGGGCGCTTGGAGCGCATGGTCGCGAACACGCTCGACACCTCCCGGCTCGCGAGTGGCGGAGAGTCGTATCCCGAGCGCGTCGCGCTGGATGAGATCGTCGCCGAGATGACGGAAGAGCTCCGCGAGTTCGCCGCCGAGTGCGGCGTGCGCGTCGAGGCGCAGATGTCGCATGCCTTGGTGGTGCACGCCGATCGCGAGGGTGTCCGCACCGTCGTGCGCAATCTGTTGCATAACGCCATCAAGGCCAGCCCGCGCGACGCGGTGGTGCAGGTGCACGGCGAGGCGGATCTGCATGATGTGGTGCTCGAGGTCAGTGACGACGGTGTCGGATTTGCGCCCAAGGAAGCCGCGCGTCTGTTCGAGCAGTTCTATCGCGTCGAGGGCGACGGCCGCGGCCGCATGCAGGGCACGGGGCTCGGGCTCTACCTTGTAGAGCGCCTCGTCACGCATGCGGGTGGTCGCGTGCGTGCGCAGAGCGCCGGGCATGGGCTCGGCGCCGTCTTCACCGTTCGCTGGCCGCGGCCGGCAGAGGATCGTTCGTGAGCACTGCAGCCAAGGTCCTGTTGGTCGAGGACGAACCCAATCTCGCGCGGGGCATCCGCGAGAACCTCGTGCATGAGGGCTACGAGGTGGATCTCGTCACCGACGGCGTGACCGCGCTGGCCCGCATGCGCGGCAACGACTACGCCGTGGTCGTGCTCGATGTGATGCTGCCAGGCATGGATGGCTTCACGGTCTGCGAGACCGTGCGTCGTGAGGGCAACGACACGCCGGTGCTGTTCCTTACTGCAAAGGGCGGTGCGCATGATCGCATCCGTGGGCTCGAAGCCGGCGGCGACGATTACCTCCCGAAGCCATTCCATCTCCGCGAGCTGCTGCTGCGCGTGGCCGCCATCGTGCGGCGCCGCACGCGCTTCGACGCGCTGCTCGGCAGCCGCGAGACGCTGCAGTTCGGTGGAAATGAATTCGACTTCACCAGCTTCCGCGGTCGCAGCTGGGATGGACAGGAGCAGCAGCTGACGCCGAAGGAAGCGTTGATCCTCGCGGAGCTGGCGAAGCGCGACGGACGCGTGGTGTGGCGCGAGGATCTGCTCGAGCGCGTGTGGGGCGGAGAGGTGCTGCCGAGCTCGCGGACGATCGACAACTTCATCGTGAAGCTCAGGAAGCGATTCGAGCGCGAGCCGGACCGGCCGCGGCATTTCCATACGGTCCGCGGCGTCGGATATCGGTTCACGACCGCGGGTGAAGATCCGACGGACGCCTGACGGCGCGCGGCCTCGCGGCATCGCCAGGCATGAAAACACGAACGCCGCGCAGTGATGCGCGGCGTTGTTCGTTCAATGCGTCAGCAACTCAGTGCACGACGAAGGCGACGCGATGCTCGACGGGATAGTTGCGCGAGGGCAGCGTCGCCACGGCGACATAGTTGCCAGGCTGCGGATCCGTCCACGACTCGGCGAACGAGAGCGTGTCGCTCGCGCGCAGCACCTTGCTCTGCACGACCTGTGTGAACATGCGATCGTCGCTCCAACGCCACACTTCGCGACCGAGCGAATCGAGCACGATGATGTCGTGCGTGCGTCCGTCGTTGAAGAGCACTTCCAACTTGCGCGTGCTCGCGTTGACGACGTCGAAGCTGAAGTGCACGCCGTTGTTGACGTCGATCTCGAGTGCAGGCGCAAGCGGTGCGCGTGCGTCCACCGGCGTATTGCGCTTCACCGTGCTGCGTTCTGTCGCCGCTTCGCTTCTTGGACGAGGTCCGCACGCAAATGCGAGCACCGCGATGCACACAAGAGAGAAGGGGACTTTGTCACGCATCTAGACAGCACCGGTGGGGAGTGGTGACTAACTTATCAACAGTTGGACGATTCGTCAAATGCGAAGTAACGGCTAACTGACTGCAGGACGATGACTTGCCGTCACATCACGAATCTGCGGTCCGGTGGCCCGGGGCGTGGAAAAGCCATGTTCTGTGCCTGTTCGGGTAGTTGGACAGGCTGTTCTTGCGGCCTAGGCGCGCCGGCCGACGGGAGGTCACGCGCTCCCGGTTTTCGGGGTCGGTTTTTGCTTGCGAAAAATTTCACAAGCTCATATTTTTCAAGGCTGAAATGGAGCTTGACCCGCCCTCTGGAGGCTCGCGGGACCCCCGTCGTCCAGACGAGGATCCCTTAAAGAGGTTGGCCCAGCACCAGGGGGGCATCGGTTCCCTCGGCGCGGCCGGGAAGTACGCGGGTGTTGGGATGCAGTTCGCCCTCTCGATCCTCCTCTTCCTGTACCTCGGGCAATGGGTGGATCGGCGCATCGGGACCAACAGCATTTTCGCGCTGGTGGGAGCGTTACTCGGCTTTGGGGCGGCTTTCTACTCGATCTACCGGAGTCTGATGGCCGACCAGCGGCGGGAAGAGGAGGCGGAGGCGCGGAAGCGCGCCGAGGCCAAGCGGACGGGCGGGGGGGGGCAGTGAAGAAGGCGCTGGCCTTCTTTGCCATCGCGGCGCTGCTGACGCTCGGGGGTGCCTGGGGCATCACCGCGCTGCGGCCGGAGCCGGAGATTGCCTGGGCCGTCTGGACGTCGG
>PNKF01000052.1 GCA_013822285.1 Gemmatimonas sp. | reverse complement strand
GCCATGAGCGACGACCTGATTCGCGTAATCCTCGCCGATGACCACAGCGTGGTCCGCGCCGGCCTCAAGGCAGTGATTGGGGCGGCGAAGGATATGCACGTCGTCGGTGAGGCGTCCAGCGGACCCGAGGCGGTCGCGCTGGCCGAGCGCTTGAAGCCTCATGTGGTGATCATGGACCTGTCGATCGGCGAAGTCGACGGCGGACAGGCCACCAAGATGCTCATCGAGAAGGGCATCCCCTCCAAGGTGCTGATCCTCACGATGCATCCCGAGGAGGAGTACCTCGTGCCGATGCTCGAGGTCGGGGCGAGTGGATTCCTGCCGAAGACGGCGCCGGACCGCGAGCTGCTCGATGCGGTGCGCACCGTGGCGCGCGGCGAGGTGTACGTCCGGGCCGAAGCGGCGCGGATTCTCGCGAAGGGCTACCAGCGCAAGGATCCGATGCATGAAGATCGCACGCGCTACGAGAAGCTCACGGAGCGCGAGCGCGACGTGCTGCGGCTGACGGCGCAGGGGTATTCGGCGCCGGAGATCGGTGAGCGACTGTTCATTTCGCCGAAGACGGTGGACACCTACAAGCAGCGGATCCAGGACAAGCTCGGCTTGAGCCATCGCCACGAGTACGTGCAGTTCGCGTTGCGCCTCGGCCTGCTGCACGCCTGAGCCAGCGGTCCCCCCAAGCGACGGCGCGTGCCCTGAGTACCATCGGGCGCGCGCCGTCCGCATATTCCGCGTGATGGTCTCGACGCAATCCAAGCTGCGCCTGATTGTCGGTGCCGGTGTCCTCGCGCTCTTGCTCGTGGGCAGCGTCGCGTTGGCGGCGACGCGCCGTGCATTTGCCGGCGGCATGGACGACCCCGCGCTGCGCCTCGCGCAGGCGCTGGTTGTCATCCTCATGATTCTGGCCGTCGTGCTGGCGTGGTTGGCCTACGCGAGCTTGCACGACGACATCACGCGTCGCACGGCTGTCGAAGCGGCGCTTCGGGCCAGCGAGGCGAAGTTCTCGGGCATTCTCGAGATCGCCGCCGATGCCATCATCTCGGTGGACGAACGGCAGCGCATCGTGCACTACAACTCCGGGGCCGAGCGCATCTTCGGTTGGTCACAGGCCGAGGCCTTGGGGCGCGAACTGAGCCTCTTGCTGCCCGAGCGGCATCGGCAGGGGCACGGACGCTTCGTGCATGGCTTCGGGGTGGCGGCGGAGCGGTCGCGTCAGATGGGCGAACGTCGTTCGATCTCCGGCCTGCGTCGTGATGGCTCGGAGTTTCCCGCCGAAGCGTCGATCTCAAAGCTCGTGTTGGCCACCGGGGAGCGGATCTACACGGTGTTGCTGCGCGACGTGACGGATCGCCAGCGTCGTGAGGAAGCGCAGCAGCAGCTCACGCACGCCGTCTCCGTGCTCGGCGAGACGCTCGAGGTGGCGGCGACGGAGCAGACGATCGTGCAGCTGCCGATCGGTTGGCTGGCGGACGGCGCGGTGCTCGACGTGCAGACGGGCGGCGGCGCCTTGCGGCGCGTCGTCGCGAAGCCTGCGGATCCGGCGATGGCCGCGTTGCTCTCGCAGATGGCCGAGCAGCGGATCGACATGGACTCGCCGTCGCGCGTGGTGGATGTCTTCCGCCGCGCGCAGGTCGAGCACGTCCCGGTGGTGGATGACGAGTGGTTGGAGGCGCACACGGACTCGCCGACCGAGTTCGCCCGCGCGAAGGCCATGCAGGTGAGTTCCGTGCTGTTGTTGCCGCTCGTGGCACGCGAACACGTGCTCGGCGTGCTGTCGATCTTCCGCACGGCGGGCGGGCGCCCCTTCAATGAATCGGAGATCGCCACTGCGCAGGAGTTGGCGCTGCGCGCGGCCTTCGCGCTGGACAACGCGAGGCTGTACGAGACGGCGCAGCAGGCGACAATTGCCCGCGACCACGCGCTGGGCGTGGTGTCGCACGACCTGCGCAACCCGATCTCGGCCATCGGCATGTGCGCGCGCGCGCTGTTGGCCGCCACGCCCGCCGATGACGCGGAGCGCCGGGCCCTGGTGACGACGATCGCCGACTCGACGGATCTCACGCAGCGCATGATCCGCGATCTGCTGGACGTCGCGAGCATCGAGTTGGGCCGGCTCAGCATCGAGCGTCGCGCCTTGGCCTTGGCGCCTGTGCTGACGCAGGCGATCGAGTTGTTCCGGCGCGATGCTGCCGATCGCGGCGTGGCGTTGACGCTCGAAGAATCAGGCGCGCTCCCGGAAGTGATCGGCGACGAGCAGCGCGTGGTGCAGGTGCTCGCGAACCTGCTGGGCAATGCGCTGCGGTTCACCGATCGCGGCGGGAGCGTGCGCATCGGCGCGCGCCGCGCCGGCGGCATGGTGGAGGTCGTCGTGCACGACACGGGCGCGGGGATTCCGCCCAGCGAGCTGCCGCGGATCTTCGAGCGCTATTGGACCGTGCGGCGCAACGCGCCGAAGGGCGGGACGGGGCTCGGCCTCGCGATCGCGCGCGGCATCGTCGAGGCCCACGGTGGCACGCTGTGGGCGGAGAGCCGCGTGGGGAAGGGCAGCAGCTTCCGGTTCACCTTGCCGCTGGCGTAAGGAGCTCGAGGTAGGGGCCGAGCGCCGCTGGACTGGGGGGGGGCGAAGGACACCCGAATCTTCGTGTCCCGCGCGGCATCTAAATCGTCTTCCGGGGTAGCACCCACGGCGCCGACGCCTCATCTTGCGTCGGTTGGGCCGTCCGGACACCCCCGCGCGTTTGGGGGTCTCACCACCCCGATGGGAACGCGCATGACGATATCTCGGACCTGGCTCGCGCTGAGCCTGATCGTGCTCGGAGCCTGCGGCCGCGCGGGCTTGCTGCCGCGGACCGCGCCAGCGCCGGCGGCCGGCGCCGAGGCGGCGAGCGCCCCAGTGGCGGTGGAAGTCGTGTTGCCCGTGTCGCGTTCGGTGTCGGCGAACGCTGATGCGGCGATCGATTCGGATGCGACCGGCCCGGCCGTCGTCGAGGCGGCCGTTGAGCCGACCAGCCCCCCGCCCGCCTGGGATATCGAGGTGGCGCCCTACGAGTCGCACGAGCGTGTGGAGTACTTCGTGCAGCGCTTTTCGGGCCCACTGAAGGCCTCTTTCGAAGTTGCCATGGAACGCCAGGGCCGGTACGCGCCGATGATTCGCGAACGCCTGCGCGCCGGCGGCTTGCCCGAGGACATGATCTATCTCTCGCTGATCGAGAGTTGGTACGACCCGCACGCGTATTCGGTCGCCGCTGCCGTGGGCATGTGGCAGTTCATGACGGCGACGGCTCGTGGCGTGGGGCTGCGTGTGGATTGGTGGATGGACGAACGTCGCGATCCCGTGCGCTCCACCGAGGCGGCCGTCAAATACCTCAACGAGCTGCGCGAGACCTTCGGCTCGATCTACCTGGCGTCCGCCGCGTACAACGGCGGCCCGGGACGCGTGCAGCGTGGGCTGAACGCACACGCCGAGGCGCTCGACGGCGCGGCCGGCGATGATCTCTTCTTTGCGCTGCGCGACAATACCAGCGCGCTGCGTCCCGAGACGCGCGATTACGTGCCGAAGCTCATCGCCGCGGCGCTGGTCGGCAAGGATCCCGCACGCTACGGGATCGACGTGCGTGCCACCGAGCCCTGGACCTTTGATTCCGTGCGCGTGGAGGCCAACGTGCCGCTGGCGGCCGTGGCCAAGGCGACCGGCGCGTCCCTTGATACTATCCGCGATTACAACCCGCAGTATCTGCGTGGCATGACGCCGCCGACCGGCACCGCGCATTGGCTGCGCGTGCCCGTGGGGACCGCCGAGCGATTCGATTCAGCCTTTGCGGCCTTGTCTGACGAGGAGCGCACGGCCACCAAGCGTCACGTCACGCGTGACGGGGATTTCATCACGCGGATCGCGCGCGCCAACGGGCTCACGGCGAAGGAACTCAACTGGTACAACCCGCAGGCCACGCGGCTCGCGAACGGCAACCTGCATCCGGGTCAGCGCATCCTCGTGCCGCGTCGCGATGTGGTCGCGGCCGCGCGCGACGTGCCGAACCCGACCATCGAGCGCTACGGCGCGTCCGCGAACTACACCGTGCGTCGCGGTGACACGCTGGGCGCGATCGCGCGGCGTCACGGCACGACGGTGGCGCAGATCAAGCGCTGGAATCGTATGCGCAGCGACGTGATCCGGCCGGGGCAGCGCCTGCGGGTGCGGTAAGAGATCCGCGAGATGACAAGAGGGGCGCCGCGTCTTCACGCGGCGCCCCTTCTGCATTCGACCGCTCAGCCTTTGCGCTTCTCGACCAGTCGCACGCCGCGGATGACCATGCCGGAGTCCACGGCCTTCGCCATGTCATACACAGTGAGCAGCGCGACGCTCACCGCGGTCAGCGCCTCCATCTCGACACCGGTCGGCCCCACGGTGCGCGCCGTCGCCTCGCAGCGCACGCCAGGCAGTGCCTCGTCGAGCACGAAGCTGACCTGCACGTCGGTCAGCGCCAGCGGGTGACAGAGCGGGATCAACTCGGCGGTCTTCTTCGCCGCCATCACGCCGGCGATGCGCGCTGTGCCGAGCACGTCACCTTTCGGCATCTGGGCATCGCGAACTTTCGCAAAGGCCTCGGCGCTCATCACGATCTCACCGGCGGCGCGCGCGTGACGGGGCACGCTCGGCTTGGCGCTCACGTCGACCATCGACGCTTCGCCGGCCGCATTGACGTGCGAGAGGGACTTGTCGGACATCAGCGAACCTCGGCGATGGATTCCAGCAGCTGCGCCGTGACGACCTGCGGATTGGCATTGCCGGCGGCGGCGAGCTTGGCCTCTTCGATCAACGGCATGACCTTCGCGGCGCGTCGGGCTGCGGCTTCATCGCCGCGGGCCGATGCCTCGCGCACCCGCTCGTGTACCACCACGCTCAGGGCGTCGAGCACATCGCTGAAGGCGCCACGCGCCTTCGACGTGCCGCTCGTGAAGGCCGCACGGAACCGCTGTTCGGCACCAGCATCGGCGGCGGCCAGCAGTTTCCGCGCACGGTCCATCGCGACTTGCTGATCGTCGCCGCCGAGCAGTTTGCCCGGCGCGCCGCTGGCGATGCGCAGCAGTTCTGCCGGCTGCAGGTTGGGCAGCTTCTCGGCTGCCGACGCATCGGCGAGGAACGCGCGCATCGTCTCGACAGGCAACGGCGCGACGCGCAGTTGCACGACACGCGAGCGAATGGTCTGCAGCAGCGCGTGCGGCTCGCTCGAGGTGAGTATGATCGTCGTGTCCGCCGGCGGTTCCTCGAGCAACTTGAGGAACATGTTGGCGGCTTCGGGATTCGCCTGTTGCGGCACCATGCGTTCGGCGTCGCCGACGATCAACACCTTGCGTGTCGCGAGGGCGGGTGAGCGCGAGGCCACGTGCCGCAGGTACTTGGTGTCACCCTTGTAGATGCCGCAGGAGCCATCAGGCCGTGCGTAGAGGCCCTTGGCCTCCGCACGCTCGGCGACGCGACTGTCCTGCAGCGGCTTGAGATCGTCGTACTCCCAGTCGGCCGAGCCCGAGACGTTCTCGTGCGGGAACACCCAGTGCAGGTCAGGATGCTGCAGCTCGAGGACGTAGCGGCAGTGCTGGCAGTCGCCGCAGGGCTTCGTGGCTCCGCCGCAGAGCAGGCGCTGGGCCAGCCAGAGGGCGAGCCGCTGCTTGCCCACGCCGGCGGGGCCGTGCAGCAGCAACGAGGCGGGCAGCACGCCGCGATCCATCTGGTCGGCGAAGCGCTCGCGTAGCGTCTCGTGTCCGTAGAGCGGGAGAATCGGCACAGGCGTAAAATACTCGGCATGGACGCTCCCCGCGCAGTCTCTCGCGAAGTGCTCGCTGCGGCCCGCTTGGTGCTCGCAATCCTCGTCGTCGGGCCCAGCCTGCTTGCGGCTCAGGCTTCCGCTCCTCGCGTCCGCGCCCGCGACCTCGGCGTCGCCCCCGGTGTGTTCAGTCCGGGGCGGCAGAACGCCATCACCGACGTCAGCGGCGTGAAGGTCGGGCAGGTCACGCTCATGCAGGGCGACAACGTCCGCACGGGCGTGACGGCCATCCTGCCGCACGCTGGCAACCTGTACCGCGAGCGCGTGCCGGCGGCGCTGCACGTCGGTAACGGCTTCGGCAAGCTGCTCGGCGCCACGCAGCTCCGCGAGCTCGGTGAACTGGAGACGCCGATCCTGCTCACCTGCACGCTCTGCGTCTGGAAGGCCGCCGACGCGATGGTCGAGCATTTGCTGGCGGCCAACGACATGCAGCAGGTGCGCTCCATCAACGCGGTGGTGGGCGAGACGAACGATGGCGGACTGAATGACATCCGGGCGCGCCCTATCACCGCCGATGCCGTGCGTCGTGCGCTCACGGAGGCCAGTGCGGGCCCCGTGGCTGAAGGGAGCGTCGGAGCAGGAACGGGCACCGTCGCCTTCGGTTGGAAGGGCGGCATCGGCACCAGCTCGCGCGTGTTGCCCGAGCGCTTTGGCGGATACACGCTGGGCGTGCTCGTGCAGAGCAACTTCGGCGGCATCCTGCAGGTGCTCGGCGCGCCGGTGGGACGCGAGCTCGATCAGTACGCGTTCCGCGGTGCGAGCAACAGCGGTGCAGACGACGGCGATGGCTCGATCATGATCGTCGTTGCGACGGATGCGCCGCTCAGCGATCGCAACCTCGAGCGACTGGCGTCACGCGCGATGCTTGGGCTCTCCCGCACGGGCAGCTCGGCCAGCAACGGCAGCGGCGACTACGTGCTGGCGTTCTCGACGGCTGCCGAGGTGCGCCGCGCCTGGGATGCGCCGCGACTGACGACGACGGAGATCGCCAACGAACAGATGTCGGCGCTGTTCCAGGCCGTGGTCGAGGCGACGGAGGAAGCGATCCTCAACTCGTTGTTCATGGCGACGACGGTCACGGGCAACGGGCGCAGCGTCGAGGCGATTCCGCTGGATCGCGTGCGCGAGGTTCTCCTGCGTTACGGCGTTACGCCGCGATAGCGAAAACTGCAATCACCACGAAGGCACGAAGCACACGAAGGAAGTGCAACGGCATCACCACAGAGGCACGGAGACACGGAGTCTTTCACGGAGAACTGCAACGACAAAGGCTTGGGGGTCCGCGCCGAATCGTCGGTGCGGACCCCCAAGGCTTTGCGGTTCTCCGTGCGACCTCCGCGTCTCTGTGCCTCCGTGGCAAGGCGGTTCGAAGTTTCTTCGTGCCTTCGTGGTGATTGCAGTTATGAGCCCGGCGACGCCGCGCGCCCCGTGAGTTCGTCCGCGTGTACGCGGAACAGCAGGGCGCGCTCGGGCAGGGGATCGTCCGGTGTCAGCGCCTCGGGGATGATCTTCCGCACCAGTGCGACGCCCTTGTCGTAGATGGCCTTCTCCTGCGCGCTGCCGTCCTTGCGCAGCAGGTAGAGTCCGCCCTTCACGACGACCGACGCCCAGTCGAAGGTGTCGCGCACTTCGTCCACCTCGAAGGCGACCCAGCGATTGTGCGAGACCATCTCGATCTTCGTGCCGACCGCCGTGCGGCCGTAGAGCCAGCCATCGTCGTACACATAGTGGATCGGCACGAGTTCGATGCGGTCGCGGTGGCTGATCGCCATGCGTCCGACGTTGTGCCGATTCAGCAGCGCGATGCACTCGTCAGTGTCGAGCTCGCGGAAGACCGGTCGTGGCGTTGTCATCGCTGCCTCCTAGCGCTTGAGCGCTTCGTAGGCGGCGCACACTCGCTCCAACGCCTGCTCGGGTGTGTCGCCGTCAGCGGAGAGATGTCCCATCTTGCGGCCGGGACGTGCTTCCTTCTTCCCGTACAGATGCACGCGAACGCCGGGAATCGCCAGCGCCTTCGTCACGTCGGGCGCGCCGCCCTCCCAGAGATCGCCAAGCAGGTTGTGGATCGCGGCGGGGCGGACGATCTCCGTGCTGCCCAGCGGCAGATGACAGATCGCGCGCACGAGCTGCTCGAACTGACTCGTCGGATGCGCGCGCTCGGAGTGGTGGTAGGTGTTGTGCGGCCGCGGTGCGAGTTCATTCACCAACAGCTGTCCGTCACCGAGGATGAACATCTCCACGGCCAGCAAGCCGACGATGCCCAACGCCTCGGCGATGCGCAGCGCCAGCGATTCGGCGCGGTCGGCCATCTCGGCGCTGACGCCCGACGGCGTCACCGCCCAGGTGAGCACGCCGTCGGTGTGCAGGTTGCGTGAGGGCGGGTACGCGACGCCCGTGCCATCCGCGCGGCGCGCGACGAGCACGGAGATCTCGGTGTGGATGTCGAGGAAGGCCTCGACCACGCACACCGGTGCCTTGAGCTTCTCGAAGGCCGCCTTACCCTCGGCGGCGGTCTTCACGCGCACCTGACCGCGGCCGTCATAGCCGCCCATCGCCGCCTTCACGATGCTCGGGCCGAGGGCGGCGACGGCCGCCTCGGACTGTGCGGCATCGGTGACGACGCGAAACGCGCCGAGCGGGAAGTGATGCCGCTCGAGCCACTGCTTCTGCCGCGCGCGCTCTTGGATCGTGTAGACCGGCTCGACCCCTGGGTGCAACGGCGCGGTGCGTGCGACGGCTTCGAGCGAGGGACGGGGGATCTGTTCGATCTCCAGCGTCACCGCTGCGCAGCCCTCGGCGAGTTCGGCTGCCGCCGCCGCATCGCTCCACGCGGCGGTAATCGTGTGCGAGGAGACGCCGCGGGCCGGGCAGTCCTTCTCGGGGTCGAGCACGCGCACGTCGTAGCCCAGCGTGCGCGCGGCCATCGCGGTCATCCGGCCGAGCTGGCCGCCACCGAGGAAGCCGATCGTCGCGCCGGCGGGGACGGGGGTGTGGGTGCCGCCGCTCACGGCAGCGTCTGCGCGCGGACGTCGGCCGCGCGGCTCTCGCGCCAGGCCCGAAGCTTGGCCCGCACTTCCGGCTTGTGCGTGCCGACGATCTCCGCCGCGAGCACGGCGGCGTTCGTCGCGCCCGGCTTGCCGATGGCCAGCGTGCCCACGGGCACGCCGGCGGGCATCTGCACGATGCTGAGCAGGGCGTCGAGGCCGTTTAGCGCGGTGATGTTCACCGGGACGCCGAGCACCGGGACCAGCGTCTTCGACGCGACCATTCCCGGCAGATGCGCCGCACCGCCGGCTCCGGCGATGATCACCAGCAGCCCGCGGGACTCCGCGGACTCGGCGTACTTGAACATCTCATCCGGCGTGCGATGGGCCGAGACGACCTTGGCCTCGAACGGGATGCCGAAGTGTGCGAGCAGCTCGCACGCGGGGGCCAAGGTCTCGTAATCGGACTTGGAGCCCATAATGACGCCGACGAGTGGTGCGGACATAGGGGAAATATGCCCGCAGGGCGGGGGGCGGCGCCACGCCGCGCCACCCCTGTCGTACGCGCGGCCCCAGCCAGCGACGGCGACTAGGTTCCGCGGTCGATGACGAAGCGCCCGACCTGCGGGACGTCGTCCTCGTCGACGACGACAAGCAAGACCACGTCGCCGCGGACGACGAACGGCGACCGGGTGGTGGTGCGGACGCCGTCGAGGGAGACCGTGGCTTCGTGAGTGCCGTCGGGGCGGATGATGTCGAAGAGGATGCCGCCCTCGGCCTTGTCGCGGCGGACCCAGAGGCGGTTCTGGTCGTCGACGGTCATCCGGAGGATGGCGGGCTTGTTAGCGGGGATCCGCGAGAAGTCGAGGCCGGTCGGGCCGCGCGACTCGATCGTTTGGATCACTGAGTCGCGCTCGGCGGCCGTGACCGGCAGCGGCGGAAAGTCGAGCGCGACGCGGACGGTGTCGCCGCCGACGCCGATGCGGAGGAGTTCGTAGCGTCCCGTGTTCGGGGCGCACCAAGTCGCACCCGTGGCGTCGAAGCTGCGCACTACGCGCGGTGCGTAGGGAATCTGGCGGTAGGAGGTGCTCCTCTCGCTACGCGTGATCCAGGTCGCGGACTCGTTCAGCGCTGGATCCCCGCACTCGGCGTACATCGCGATTGAGTCCACGCCGCTCTTGTCGGTGCGATACCCGACGATTCGGTACGCCCTGCTGACACCGGGAACGCAATCATAGTCCACGATGCCCTCCGGCTTCACTAGCGGCGCCCACGTGCCCTGCGACCAGCAGTACTGCATCGTCCACGAGTCGCGATAGTTGCCGTCATCGTCGAAGAGTGTGAAGCGAGAGTTCCCGGCGTCGCGTACCCAGAGCGTACCGTCGGCTGCGAAGACGATGCCTTCGGCGTTGGCGAGCTCGCCGGGGCCTCGGCCCTTGCGCCCGATGGTCCGGACGTGCGCACCCGTCCTGTCGAAGATGCGGATGTCCTGCGTACTATGCTCGTAGATGTAAATGCGTCCGTCGGCCCCTTCCTCGATGCCCTTCACCCATGAGAAGGAGGTCGGGCCTTCGTCGCCTTCGCCGATGCGCAGCGTCTCGCGCAGCGCCCACTGCGGGACCTCGGAAGCGCCGCGCTCGCCTCCGCAGGCGGAGGCGACGAGCAGGACCAGCAGGGCGGGAACGGCAATCTTCACGCGAGCCTCGGCGGAACGAGTCGCGGCGAAG
The DNA here is from genome assembly GCA_013822285.1 of Gemmatimonas sp. Taxonomy (GTDB): domain Bacteria; phylum Gemmatimonadota; class Gemmatimonadetes; order Gemmatimonadales; family Gemmatimonadaceae; genus Pseudogemmatithrix. The sequence goes on along the minus strand of PNKF01000052.1, from coordinate 643 downwards.
GTCGCTCAGGGCGCCGCGAGTCGCAAGAGCGCCCGGATCGTGTTGAGGTTGCGGCCCGTGCCCTCGCCGGCGAGCGGGATCTTGAGCTTCGAGCGGCCCATCCCGTCGGGGAAATGGATGAACAGTTCGCGCCCGTCGAGGTGCAGGCGCTCGCGGCCGGGGATCTTCACGGCCGCGAGCGCGTCGCGCGGTGGGGGCGCGTCGAGCAGGACGATGAGCAGTTGCTTGGGATCCGCGTCCGGGAACGGATTGCGGGTCTCGATCGACGCCAGCTCCTCAACGCTGCGCAGCAGGACGGCGTGGCGCTTGCCCAGCCGCGCTTCGAGCGCGTCCTCCAGCGCCTGCTGGGCCCGCTTCGCCGAGAGCCTCGATTCGAAGACGACGTTGCCCGACTGGATGTAGGTGCGCACGTTGGCGAAGCCGAGCCCTTCGCAGAGCGCACGGAGTTCGGTCATCGGCAGCTTGCCGGTGCCACCGACGTTGATGGCGCGGAGGAGGGCGATGTGCGTGGGCATCGGGACATTCTACCGTATCGGGCATCGGCCGGCTGCCCGGGAACGCCAAACGCCCCGCCTGCGATGCAGGGCGGGGCGTTCGGGAAGCTCCGGCGACAGGACTCGAACCTGTGACCCGGTGATTAACA
>PNKF01000051.1 GCA_013822285.1 Gemmatimonas sp. | reverse complement strand
GCGTCAGCTGCTTGCGGTAGCGCTCGGGCATCCAGTCCTTGGGCTCGATGCTCTCGCCGGCGGCGATGCGCGCCTCGAAGGCGGCGAGGAGCGCCGGATCCTCTGGGGGAACGGTCGTCTGGGCCATAGCCCGCAATTTAGTATGTTTCCCGCTATGACGCCGCCCAGCCCCGCCCCCAGCGCCCTCACCGACGGACGCGTCCAGCTTTCCGTCGCCGACGGCATCGGAACCGTCGAGTTCTTCCACCCGAAGGGCAATTCCCTGCCCTCCGCGCTCCTCAAGGAACTCGCCGCCGGCATCGCCACGCTCGGCGACGACCCCGCCGCCCGCGTGATCGTCCTGCGCTCCGCCGGCGAAGGGGCCTTCTGCGCCGGCGCGAGCTTCGACGAGTTCACCGCCGTCGCCACGCCCGAGCAGGGCCAGGAGTTCTTCTCCGGCTTCGCTCGCGTCATCCTCGCGATGGTGCGCGCGCCCAAGTTCGTCATCACGCGCGTCCACGGCCGCGCCGCCGGCGGCGCGCTCGGCGTCATCGCCGCCAGCGACTATTCCTTCGCCGTCGAGAGCGCGCAGGCCAAGCTCTCCGAGCTGCAGGTGGGCATCGGGCCCTTCGTCGTCGGCGTCGTGCTCGAGCGCAAGCTCGGCCCCGCGCCGTTTATGAACCTCGCCGTCCACGCCGACTGGCACGACGCCGCGTGGTGCGAGCGCCACGGGCTGTATTCGCAGGTGGTCGACAACGTGCACGCGCTCGATGCCATCGTTCACACTTTCGCGCAGCGCCTCGCCGGCTATAACCCCGAGGCGATGCGCGAGATGAAGAAGATCTTCTGGCGCGACACCGGCGACTGGGAGGCGCGGATGATGGAGCGCGCGGCGATGAGCGGGCGGATGGTGCTCAGCGACTTCACCAAGGCCGCACTCGACAAGTTCCGCGCGCGCTGAGCCCGGCGCGCATTCAACTAGGCGTACAACGCCGTGACCGCCGCCTCGAAGTCCTCGGCGTGCCCGCCGGCGACGATCCGCGCCGTCGTCTCGTAGCCCGCCACCTCCAGCCGCTGCGCCGCCTCGAGCATCGTCGCGACCTCGAAGGTCGTGCCCTCGATCACCGCCAGGTACTGCTCCACCGCGGTGAGATAGCCCATCATCCCGCCAAGCTCGGTGGGCGCGTACACCTTCTGCGCCGCACGCAGCGTCTCGACGCCCGTGTGATGATCGGGCATCACGAGGTTCTCGCTACCGCAGATGACCTTGAGCCGCGCGTTGCGCGCGCAGGCCGCCACCGCGGCCGCGTCCAGCGTACCGCCCGCCGCGTTCACCACCAGCGCATCCATCGCCAGCGCGAGGAACTCCTGCTTGCGCTCCGGCCCCCAGGTGCGGATGCCCATCGCCTCGAGTTCCGCGCGGCGCTCCTCGCGCGACTCGCAGGCGAGGATCGTCACGCCGGCGTGCGCCGTGAGCCGCCTGATGATATGCATCCCGATGTTGCCGCAGCCGACGAGCCCCACGGTCGCGCGCTCCAGCGGCAGCCCGAACGCGCGCAGCATCCCGCGGAGGATCTGGTAGTTGCCCTCGCCCGTCGGCACGGACGTATCGGCCACCACGCTGCCGGCGAAGCGCGCATTGAGGAACTCCAGCGAGCCCGTCGCGCCGCCGTGCATCTTGCCGTGGCCCAGGTCCTGACCGGTCGTGATGTGGATGCCGGCGTGACGCTCGCAGTCATTGAGGCACTCGGCCGCCCAGGTCAGCATCTCGGCGTCGCGCGCGTTGCCCACGCGCGAGTCCGCCGTCGGCGCGAGCACGCACTTGCCGCCGACCACCCGCGTGAGGTCGCGCAGGGCCAGCGGCCCGCCGACCTTGATCACCCGCGACCAGTGCACCTTCTCTTCCATCCCCATCGCCAGCGCGATGCTCTCGCGCTCGGTCGTGAAGCCCGGCGACTCCGTGCGCTCCAGCGGTGCGATGCGGAAGCCGCCCAGCGAGAGCTTTCCCGAGCCCGGCGGCGCGTGGGTCGCGATGGACAAAGTCCAAGACGTCGTCGGGTGCGTGTAGCGGTACACCCAGACGTTGGGATTGCGCGTCGCGGCAAGCTCGGGGACGAGCGCCGCGCATTCATTCGGAGACAGGACGGTGCGGTTCACGCTTGAAAGTTAGCCGGTCCGCGCCACGCGGCGGAGTGCCGCCGGCGGATGCGCGACGGCGGATGCGCGACGGCGTGCCGCACCCGATATTTCCCAGGGGCGCCCGGCACCGGGCGTCCGCCGTCCCCGCACCCGACCCCGATGCGCGTATTCACGCGGCTCCTCCTCTCGCTGCTCCCGCTCGGCGGCGCACCGCTCGTCGGCGCGTCGCTGGTCGCGCAGGATGCGTCGCCGCTCGCGGTGTACGACTCCGCCTGGGCGGCGATGGCCCGCACGTACTTCGACACCTCGCTCGTGAACGGGCGCTGGCGCGATGCCTATGACTCGCTCCGCGCCGGCCTCGGCCCGGCATCGACGATGGACGAGGCACGCAGCGCCCTGCGTGCGTTGATCCAGGTGCCCGGCCAGTCGCATTTCGTGCTCATCCCCGCCGACGCGATCCCCAGCGCGCGCGGCAGCGCACGGCGCGCCGACGCGACGCCCGGCACCGCGGGCATCGTGCCGCGCTTCGCCGGCGACACGCTCATCGCCTGGCGCGTGCTCCCGGGCAGCGCCGCCGAGCGGGCGGGCATCCGGCCGGGCGACGCCATCGCCAGCGTCGACGGCCTCACAGTCGACACCGTCCGCGCGCGCCTCCGCCGTGCCTTCGGTGGCGGAGATCGCGAAGCGAACTCCCTGCTGCTGCAGGTGGTCACCGCGCGCCTCGACGGCGCCAGCGGCGACACCGTCACAGTCGCGCTGCGCACGCTCGACGGCGCCGAGGGCACGCACACGCTCGTGCGCGGCGCGATGCCCGGCCGCGTCTCGCGCTACGGCAACCTGCCGCCGATGGTCATCCGATCCTCGCTCGACACCACGCGCATCACGGTCGGCGGCCGCGCGGTGGACATCCCGATCATCGGCTTCAGCGGTTGGTTCCCCGTCATCATCCAGGACGTCGACCGCTTCGCCTTCGGCGCGCGCACGGCCGCCGGCGTCATCATCGACCTGCGGGGCAACACGGGCGGCGCCGTCGGCTTCGTCGGCGGCTTCGCCGGACACTTCTCCGATACGGCGTGGTCGCTGGGCACGATGCGCGGCCGCGGCGCCGACCTCCGGCTCGCCGCCAACCCGCGCCGCGTCAACGCCGCCGGCGAGCGCGTCGGCGTCATCGACGCGCCCGTGGCAATTCTCGTCGACGAGATGACCGCCAGTGCCTCGGAGTTCTTCGCCGCCGGGATGCAGGCCCTCGGCCGTGCCCGCATCTTCGGCGAGACCACCGCCGGCCAGTCCCTGCCCGCCGCGATGCTGCGCCTGGCCTCCGGCGACGTCCTGATGCACCCCATCGCCGACCACGAGGACGCCCTCGGGCGCCGGATCGAAGGCCGAGGGGTAGAACCCGACACTCGCGCGCCGCTGGTCCGTAGGGAACTGGCCGGCGGGCGCGATGCGGCCCTCGAGGCCGCGCGGCGGTGGCTCGCCGACACGCTCTCCCAGCCGTAGACTGCACCACACGCCGCACCCCACTTCACAGGAGTCCCGATGCACCGTCTCTCCCGCCCCCTCTTCGCTGCGCTCGTCGCCGTCGCGTTCGCCGCACCGACGCTCGCCGCCCAGACGCCCGCCGCCATTCTCGAGCGCTACAACAAGGCCGTCGATCCGCAGAACGTGCTGCCCAGCATCCAGGGGATGAAGTCCACCGTCTCGATGGAAGCGCCCGCGATGGGAATGTCGATGACGATCAACGCCGCCGCCGCGCGGCCGAACCTCATCATCGTCGTCACCGACATCCCCGGCCTCGGCGTCGTTCGCCAGGGCAGCGACGGCAGCACCGTGTGGTCCACCGACCCGATGCAGGGCCCGCGCATCCTCACCGGCGTCGAAGCCGCCACGATCATCGAGGGCTCCGCGCTCAACAGCATCCTCCGTTCGCCCGACCTCTTCTCGGCGATGGAGCCCGCCGGCACCTACGACGCCGCCGGCGACGCCACGACCTGCGTGAAGTTCACGTGGAAGTCCGGCCGCGAGACCACCGATTGCTTCTCCAACGCCACGGGCCTGCTCGCCCGCACCTTGACCAAGCAGGTCTCCCAGATGGGCGAGGTCGAGGTCGAGATGTTGATCAAGGACTACCGCTCGGTCTCCGGCCTCATGGTCCCGCACCTCGTCGAGTCGAACATGATGGGCATGGCGATGACCATCACGACGACCTCGGTGGAGTTCGGCCCGCAGCCGGCGTCGATGTTCGAGCTGCCGGCCGAGATCAAGGCCCTCAAGCCGTGATCTGCGCGTGAGCCGCCGAGCGCGCGTCGTCAGCGCGAGCGTCGTCGTCGCGCTCGGCGTCGCGCTCGGCCTCCGGGCCTGGTTGCTCCGCGACCCCACGCCCTACTTCGACGAGCGCCGCGGACGCATCCTCGCCGTCGAGCGTGAGTCGGTGGTCGACTCGCTCGGCACGCACGAAGCGCACCTGCGCGTGACCTCGACCAGCCATCTGCGCGTCGAGCTGGCCATCCGCCGCCCCTCGTACACGCCGCAGGATTCCGGCCAGGTGCGACGCCCGCTGTTCCTCATCCTCGGCGGCCACGAGCGCGGTAAGGGCGCCGGCGCCCTCATCGGCGATACACGCGGCGCCGTCTTCGCCTCGATGGAGTATCCCTTCGAAGGGAATCACCGCGCGAAGGGACTCGCCATCGTCGCGCAGGTGCCGCTGATCCGGCGCGCCCTCTACGACACGCCGCCCGCCGCGCAGATCGCGCTCGACTACCTTCTCGCGCGCCCGGACGTGGATCCCACGCGCGTCGAGCTCGTCGGCGCCAGCTTCGGCGCGCCCTTCGCGACCATCGTCGCGGCGCGCGACCCGCGTGTGACTCGGCTCTGGCTGGCCCACGGCGGCGGCGACACGCACGCGATGATCGATCGCGGACTCGAGAAGGAAATCGGCAACCGATTCCTCAGGGCACCGGTCACCGCGCTGGCCAACTTGCTCGCCTCCGGGCCGCGCTTTACGCCCGAACGCTGGATTGCCAATGTCGCCCCCCGTCCCGTGGTGATGCTCAACGCCGAGGACGACGAGAAGATCCCGCGCCGCTCCGTCGAAATCCTCTACGCCGCGGCGTCGGCACCGAAGGAACTCATCTGGCTACCCGGCAACCATATGCAGGGCAACCGGCCCGAGGTGCTGCAGCGTCTCATCGAGGCGGTGCTCACCCGCGCCGACCTGCCCGCGGCGCGAGCGGATGTGCCGCCCGTCAGGGCGCTGCCATCGTCCGCTGCAGCTCCGCCAGACTGAGGTTTCCGCCGCACATCACAATGCCCACGCGCTGCCCCGCGAGCTGCGGGGCGAGCGCGCGCAGCCCGGCGAGGCCTGCAGCACCCGCGCCCTCCGCGAGATTGCCCGTGTAGCGTAGCAGGTCGCGGATCGCCGCGCGCATCTGCACGTCGGTGACCTGTACGAATCCGGCGAGGCCCGCGCGCAGCGCATCGAAGGTCAGCGCGTACGCCGACCCCGTCGCGATGCCCTCGGCGAAGGTATCCACCGGCTGGCGCTCCAGGCGCTCGCCGAGCCGCCAGCTCTCGAACTGCGCCGGCGCACCCGCCGCGCCGACGGCGTACACCTTCAGCGCCGGCCGCAGCTCTGACGTGACCGCGAGCGCCCCGACGGCCTGCGAGCCGCCGCCGAGCGCCAGCACCAGCGCGTCCAGCGCCGGGGCCTGCGCGAGATACTCCAGCGTCATCGTCCCCGCCCCGGCGATCACCAGCGGGTCATTCGTCGAGTGCAGCAACGCGAGCCCCTGCGCCTCCTGCAGCCGGTGGCACTCGGCGATTGTCGCGTCGTACGTCGCACCGGCTTCGACCAACGTGGCGCCCAGCGCGCGGATCGCTTCGTTCTTCTCGGGGTTGTTGCCCTCCGGCACGCAGACGGTGATCGGCGTCCCCGTCAGGCGCCCCGCGTAGGCGATGCCCAGTCCGTGGTTGCCGGTGCTCGCCCCGATGCCGCCGCGCGCACGTTCCGCCTCGCTACGCCCCAACACGGCATTCAGGCCGTTGCGGATCTTGAAGCTCTGCGTGGGCTGGTGGTTCTCGTGCTTCACGAAGACCGTGATGCCGTGGCCGATGTCGGCATCGAGGCGCGGGTACTGCCGCACGGCCGTGGGCGCGAGGTGCGGCGCGAGCCGCGCGGCGGCGGACTCGACGTCCGCGAAGCTGATGGGCGAATGGCGCATTCCATTAACTTACGCCGATGCGATTCGCCCGGCCCCTCGTCCTGCTCTCGCTGCTCACGGCGGCCGCCTCGGCCGCGGCCTTCGACCGTACCACCGGCGACGGCGTCTACACCGCCGCACAGGCGACTGAAGGGGAGAAGATCTTCGAGCAGGTCTGCATGGAGTGCCACCTGCCCGGCTGGCACCACACGGTCGGCTTCTACGCGAAGTGGCACGGCAAGCCGCTCAGCGCGCTCGGGACCTACCTCAAGCTCGAGATGCCGCAGACCGACCCCGGCGTGCTCACGCCAGGCGAGTACGCCGCCGTCACCGCGTACCTGCTGCGGCTCACCGGCAATCCGCCGGGCGAATCGCCGCTAAACGACGATGCGGATGCCCTCGCGGACATCCGCATCGACACACTCAAGTCGGCGCCCTAGCCCTCAGGCCTCGGCGATGTCCGTCCGCAATGCGGGATTTCGCCCGAGGGACGCGAGATTCCCGCACCGGGACGACTCAGCGACCGCCTGAACCCAACGGCAATCTCCAGATGGCGCAGTTCTCGTCGCGCGCCCGCGATACCGCATACATCGAACCATTCCCCACCGCGCGCACCCGCAGGTTAGCCGGCACGTCGAGCGGAACGGGTGCCGTCGCCCCTCGGCGCCATCGCTGATAGTGGCGGCTCATGCGCGAGTCCGTGTACTCGCGCTCCAGGTAGACGTCGCCATCATCGTCAACGAGGGCCGAGGCGACAGTGCGCCAACCGTGATAGGCAGGCAAGGCGGCCACGAGGATCCGGCGACGAGCCGACAACTGCATCACCTCGTCATCGTGCCCGACATGCGCGGACAGATGAGCCGCCTCGGATGTGACCAGTGAATCCAGCAGGGCGGCCGGGACTTGTCGTACGCGGTAGGGGACCGCCCGACGTTCCGTGCCTCCGTTGCGCAGGTCGATGATCGTCACGCGAAGTGAATCGACAGCCACGGCCGGCGAGATGCGTCGATCTACGACGACCAAGAACGTGGCGCGCGGTGAGACCGCGACCACCGGCGAGTCGTCGAACCAATTGGGCACCTCGATCGTCGCGTTCGCCATCGCCACCTGTACGCGCGGTACCGCGGGCGACAGTTGCAGGAGCGTGTCGGCATCGCTGCCATCGGCGTCGGCAATCATCGCGACACGCCCGGCCTCCGATTCGCGCCGTCCATGCGTCGCGAACTCCGGAAGCCACAGGGCACGCCGGGAGTCAACCATCGCGGCGAACCGCATTCCGGCAGGTGGAGTCAGCGACATCGCGCGACGCAAGATGCCGCGCAAAGAGAACTGCGCGACGAGGTCTGCCCGATCATCGAACACCCAGTAGCCGTCGGACAGCTCTCCCGTTGCACCGACGGACTCAAGTTCGGCCCGCGCACCGAGCTGCGGACCGAGCCGCATTCGCGCATCCCTACTAGGGGTCACGAGTTCGACGCGACGGCCGCCCGGAATGGCAAGCAACAATCGCCCATCGACGGTCGGTTTGATATCGCCGATGGTCGGAAGCGGCGACGGCACCACGCAACGCTCCGTCGCGACCTGCGCGTCAGCCACCGCACTCACCGCGACGGCGAGCACGAGCCCGCACCTGAAGATCACTTCCATTCGTGCCCGAAGATCTGTACCGTCTCCTCGCCAAGCGGCCCGCGACCGACGCCAAACAGCAACCCATTCCACACCGACATCAATCGAAAGCCCGGCGGAACGGCTACCGTGGCCGAGGGCATCCCCGCAGTGTCGATTACAGTCCACTCCGTGGGCGAATCCGGCAACGCGTGGCGGCCGAGCCACAGACGACCGGAATCATCCAGCAGCAGCCCCGAGACTTCAGGGAGGTGCACGGTGTTAGGCAGGATGGACGCATCGAGTTCGCGAACTCGCACTAGCGCGCTATCGGGCACTACGAGGTTGCGCGCAGGCAAACGGACAATGCGCGCGAGCCGACCCTCAGGAGTGTAGCTCCGTACCTCGTACGCCGATGCGTCGGCGACGTGTATCGCGTCAGGCGCGACGACGATGCTCGACCGCTTGAGGAACCCGGGACGCATCACGACGCCACCAACGTCCAGCGCCTCGTCGCCGAGCACCGTCGTGATCGAATCACCCGCGGTTCCGTCGGGTTCCAGGAGCTGGAGGCGCAGCGGCTGCCGTACGAGGCTACTCCCCGCGGAGCGCCGAGCCAACAGTGCGGAGGACGCGACGTAGCGCCCATCGGCCAGTTGGCCGCGAATATCCGGAATCGCACCCGTTCCCGAGGCGACCCGCGCGGGCACGATGCTCTCGCGCAACGAGAGGTCTTGTCCGATCGGAGACAGGCGCTTCTGCCTGCCGTCAAAGATCAAGAATCCGTCGCCTACGTGCTGTCGGCCCACCCAGGTTATCGCGAGGAACTCTCCCGGGCCTCCGCCGCTGCCGCCCAGCTGCCGAATGCGTCCTCGCCGGAAGTCGAGAAACACGAGTCTCGCGGGTTGTGACTCGGCCACCAACGCCGTGCCGGAATCGACGCCAAGCACCGCAGTGATGCCGTGAAGCGCGACGGCCTCCGCGCTTGGAATCCGATGCGACTCCCAGAGCGGACCAGCGACGTTCCACCGCGCCTGCGCTGCGTCCGAGTACTCCATCACTTGCACACCGCTGCTGTCGCGCACCGTGCGCGCCGGCCGATCCGGCGCCGGCTTCTGGCAGGCCACCCCAAGGACGCAACAGCCAATGAGTGCAGTAGCGGTCACGGCTCGCCGACGTCCGCGTGTTAGTTCCCGCATTCGACCTCCGAGGTTGACGCGGCTCCAACGGGAAGATCAACGGTGACTACAGTCGTAGCGCGCCCACGGACAACTTGCGGCTCAGAGAACGAAATCGCGGCGCGTCGACCGAGGACGCTAATTCCGTCAACTCGTCCCGGCGCGGCCTCCTCATACACGATCCGACCGTCTCGACGCACAACCTGCAGCACGCTTCCACCGTTTCGCGTCGTCAGCGCTAGAACAAAGTTCCCCGCCCCGTCGACGGCGAAGGCACTGACGTGCCTGCCGATCTCGACCGGCAGCATGCCTCCCGCAAGATCCCCCAAGGCCGCGACGGCTCGCACCGCGTGGCGTGGCCGGGCGAGCTGATGATAGACGTCAAGCTCAATGACCTCCACCGCCTGCCTTGAATCCATGCGGGCGATGTATCCTTCTCCTGTGGCTGAAACCACATTGGCGGTCCAGACGGTATCAGCGAAGACGGAGATTTTTCTCTCGCTTAAGGCGCGCGAAAACGGAATGTACGCAACGCTATCGACGACACCGAGGCTGCGGACCAGCCTGCCGTCGGTGTTCCACACCCGGGTCGGTGGCAGTCGCTCTGCAGAATCCGGAAGCGCGGTCGCACGCTCGACAACCAGATCAGAGCCGACGAGCGCCGCGTGACGAGCGACCCCGACTGTCGCCCCTTCGCCGATGGTCGACCAACGACGAGTCACCTGTCCATCCGGCTCCACTAGTACCAAGTCACCCCGTCGACCATCAGCGATCAGCCACGAACCATTCGCTGCCACGTCAAATGCGTCCAATGACAGTGCGACGCTACTATCGCGCCCGCCAAGGAACACGCTCCTCCGGTACCGCAATGTCGATGCGTCAAACTCGTGGACCGCAATATCGCCTGCATCCGCTACATAGATGACGCACGAGCCTGACCGCTCCGCAGCGCGCACCGACACTGGATCTCGAAGCGAGTAGAGTCCCTGAAGCTCATCAGGAAGATGGAGTCCGCGCCCTTCGCGAAGCTCGAAATCAAGAGTATCGCTCGGAACTGGACGAATCCGGTCCCAAGCGAGGATTCTCGTCAAGTCCCCATTCATCTCGTGAATCACGGCACGCTCCGTCCCGCAACCCAGCACGACCATAGCGGCGACAAGCGACTGCGGCAGGATTCGCACCGGTCAGCGTCCTCCAATGGGAGCAGGCACTATATGTCGTCGGTCGAGCGTGCAGTCGTCCCGAAACGCCCTGAAGGGCGGAAGGTCTCCACCGAGCCCACTCTCTACCACCGCACCGCTTCGATCAAGCACGACGTAGTACGGCACACCAACGACGCCCGCTGCCTTGAACTCGTCGAATTCCTCCACTCCGTGATACGTCTCCACGGGGAAGTCTTGGTCAAAAAGCTTACCGATTCCAGACGATCCTTCGCCAACCACCCAGCCTGCACGCCAGCCCGCTGGGAATCCGAGCGAATCCCCCTCTCTGCGCCCCAGTCGCGACCAGCGCTTCGCCGCACCAGCGCTATAAGGGCAGGTCAGCGACGCTATAACAAAGTAGCGACAAGTGTTGGGACTGACATCAGAGAGATCAACCGCCCGCCCTCCGGAATCTGCGACGACCGACACAGACATAGTGGAACCGAGAGGCACTTTACTCGGATGCGCGGTCGGCTGCGTCGTGAGATCCTGTGCAACCCCATATCCCAACTGCGCAACCAACAACGTTGCCGAGACTGCAATCAGCCTGTTCATTGAGATCTGCATGGGTCTTCTTGTTGAAGTCGAACCGCCGAGGTGCCGCAAGGGTACGACTGCGGGGTGCCTCGCTGATCTTGAGGCACCCCGCGCGCCCGTCAGGTCTGGTCCTTCTTGCAGACTCCCCAGTTGCACGAGGCATCGCTCGAGCAATTGGTCTCAGTCACCGGTGCGACGCAGTGACAGTGGTCGGTGAAGAGCTCGCACTGCCCCCAATCGCCTCGCGAGTTCGCGAGCGCGTCGGTCGCGCCGAAGAGCGCGATGTTGGCCACCACCAGCGCGGCGAGCACAGCCAGCTTAACCACCTTCGCTTTCTGCATCCTTCCTCCAGAGTGCAGGTTGACGCACGCGACAAAGTGTCG